>JAQVNT010000080.1 GCA_028702975.1 Candidatus Delongbacteria bacterium | reverse complement strand
GGCGATACGCAGAAAGCGTCTGTCGATGACGCGCTGATGTCATTGACCGTGTCCGGTCCGAAGAGGTCCTCCTTTATGTCAATTTCGATCTTTGCGGCTTTTTTCAAAGCTGGGTCGAGCATCCACAGCCCGTCGAAATATTCATAGACCATCCTGTCGTTCTCGCGGGCAATGGAAATGTCTCTTGCAGACCACCAGTCGAAGTTCGTGAGCTGCTCGACGCGCGGTTCCTGTTTTCCTATCTCCTCCTGAGGGAGAAGGAAAATCTGGAATCTTTCACCGTCCGATCCGGCGAAATAAATGCCGTTCCCGGTCTTGGAATATACGGGGTACCTTTCGGTATATCTGCCGTCGTAGATCTTGTAATATGAGTCTGTGGCGAAGTCGAGCAGATGCAGGCTTCCGCTGCCGCTTCCGGTCATTTTTTCCCTGAAAGGGTCTCCCCTGTGGCAGAAAACGAATTTATCGTCTTCTTTCGAAAGATCGCCGTAAACGAAACCTATGGAATTGAGATCGGTCAGACCGCTGCCGTCAAGATTTACTCTGAACAGTTTATTGCCTACATACCTTTCTCCGCCCATAAGAAGAAGCGCGTCAGAATCTTTATACCATGCCGTGACCGTATAATTTCCGGAAATGACTTTCTTTGCCCTGCCGCCGCCGGCAGGAATGTAATATACCGCATCGTAACCTTCCCTCTCCGAGTTGAAAGCGATATGTCTTCCGTCAGGCGAATATGACGGATGAGTGTCGTCGCCGGCAACAGATGTAAGCCTTTTTGCCGTCCCGCCGTCAAAAGGTACGATCCAGAGGTCTTTTTTATATGAGAAACACACGGTATTTCCGTCGGGCGAGATCGCCGGATCCTTAATAAAAAAAGGCTCGAACGCGCTCAAATTTACCGCTATTGCCAGTACTACTATCGCCATCAGTTTCATATATATATCCCCGTTCATTTAAAGATCGATAAAATATAAACAATAAGGCGGGAAAAAGAAAAGAAAAACAGCGGGAAAAAATTATTTTATTGTTCTGTGTGTGCGAAAATCTTTTCTGTGATCATCAGATCTGATATATTTACAGTATTCAACGCTCACATCAAGCCATTTTTCGAGGTCATCATCTTCTTTTAACGAACTGAACGGAACTTTGATCCAGCATTCGTGAGACTTTTTCTTCAGAATAAGATCTTCAGCCTCACCCCTCTCTATAAATCCTTCTTTTAACTTCGGATCTACGCGGGTTATCAGATCGTTACCCGTTACCGCGCACAAGAGATGTCTGCCGAACATGAAACACAGACCGCCCTTTGTTTCCTTCCTTACCGGGTTCAGGATTTTTAACACCCGTTCAACTCTTAACATCAGCCCTTCGTCATAAGACATTTTTTTGTTCCGTATGTTTATCTTTTTAGTTCAAAAAAGGGGGTGCTGCTGTTTTTAATATAATACAAGATGCCGCAAAATCCAAATAAAAAAACCCGGAATTTTCCGGGTTTTTACAAATTAACATTTTCTTACAGATTGAAATTGATGAACGGCAGCAGGAAGAAGATCGTGCTGTTCTTGTTGTAGTTTATAAGACCTATCTGGAAATTCGCTCCGCCGCCTTTGACAACATTTATCAGACCGAACTGAAGACCGGTCATCTGCTTCGCAGTATAGTTTACGGTATTTAACTGGAGACCGGTCATATTGTCCGAAATTGATATTCCTATAAAAGCCAGACCCATCTGAACACCTGTTGAATTCCCTCTGTTATAGCTGATTGTATTCATCTGCAGTCCTGTAAAATCAGAGCTGACCTCGCTTACCAGTCCGAAATCGAAACCGGTGACATTGGCATTTTTGCTGTGAATGAAGTTCAGCTTAACTCCCTTGATGCTTTCTCCTTCATTTTGCAGCTGAACAGGATTGAACAATCCTATCTGGAACGGCTTTTCGGCTAGCAGGATTACGCTAAACATAAGTATCGAAAAAACAATAAGTCTTTTCATGATCACATCCTTTATTTTAGAATTTATAGCTCAGTCCGATACCAAGAACCTCTTTAAATTGAGTATCTCTGCTTATATTGTCGTCATGAGCCAGCTCGAAAGTGAAATTCGCGCTTAAATATTCATTGACCTTCATTGAAAGGAGATTAGACCATGTAAGATCGATATTCTGAGGTTTCTGATCCGTTTCCTCGTCGGATTCGTAATTCGAGAAAGCCTCAAATTTGGACTCAAGGCCGATGTTGGTGAATATCTCTTTTTTATAAACGGCTCTCAGATAACCGCCGATGTTCGAATCAACATTATCAGCCCCGTCAGGGAGGAAATCATCGTTCATTACCATATTAGCCCTGTAAGTAACGGGAGAAATGAACAGGCTGAGTTCAGGAACGGCTTTCCAGTCCATACCGAGCGCTGCCAGAACAGAAGCGGGTGAAAGAAATTCGGATACTTTTACTCCCAGAACTTCCGTCGGCGTCATCTGTGATTTGAAATTGAACAGGCCCGCATAATACCAGTCTCCGAAAGCTTTTCTGCCGTATTTTGAAGTTAAGTCTATCTTGTCATCGGATTTTACAAGGTCCGCGCTTCCCTGTTTTAAGAACCCGTAACCCAGATCGAGGCTGTTCTCCCATATGTTCAGTCCGTCCGAGAAATTCGCGAAAATACTTACAAGCGAGTTGACGGTCATTGAATTTTCTGTTCCTGCCGACCAGTTCGAAGAAAAAGCGGCCTGAGAGAAATTTACGGACACAGTACCGCCTGTTTTCCAGCCTGTATGCTCAGCTTTAAGTTCGGTCTTTAACGCTTTTTCAGCCTCGGTAGTCTGCGCAAAAATTGTGACCGTCAATACCAGTCCTATCGCTAATGATATAATTTTTTTCATATGTCCTTCCTTTAATTATTTTTTCAGAAGATCTCTGATCTCGGCAAGCAGTACTTCTTCTTTTGTGGGAACCGGGGGTGCCGGCGGAGCTGCAGGCACCGCTTCTTCTTTCCTTTTCAGGCTGTTCATGGCTTTGATCATCATGAAGATTGCGAAAGCCACGATCAGAAAATCGAAGGTTACCTGAATGAAATTGCCGTACTTCAGTGTTACTGCGGGCATAGCGGCGATCGCGTTCCCGGCTGCGTCAACTCCCGCGGGAACAGCTTCTTTCAGCGTTACCGCAAGATTCTTGAAATCGACCCCGCCGACAAGAACCCCGATGGGCGGCATTATCACATCGTTCACGACTGATGCCACTATTTTACCGAACGCGCCGCCGATTATAATACCGACAGCCATGTCAACCACATTGCCCTTCATGGCAAATTCTTTGAACTCTTTCATCATTCCCATGATGATCTCCTGTTTTAGTTTTTTTATTTTCCCTGATTATGTAAATGAACATCCATTTGAGGGAAAGGAATGTTGAGGTTATAATCTTTAAATCTCTTGTAAACTTTTTCGTTCATGTCAAAGAACACGCCCCAGTAATCAGCCGCGTTGACCCATGCCCTTACGGCAAAGTTGACCGAGCTTGCACCAAGCTCTGAAAGTCCGATAAAATGTTCGGGATCCTTAAGTATCCTTGAATCCTCAGCTATAAACTCATTAATTGCTTTCTTGAAATTCTCCATATCGTCGCCGTAAGCTATACCGAATTTCCAGTCCACTCTTCTCTGAGGTTCTTTTGAGAAATTAGTCAGAGATCCTGTAGAAAGAGGTCCGTTCGGGATTATGATAAGTTTGTTGTCGACCGTATTTAGTGCCGTTGTAAAAATTGTGATCGCTTTTACAGTTCCCATGTAGCCTTGAGCCTCGATGAAGTCACCTACGCCGAAAGGTCTGAAGATAAGGATTATTACTCCACCCGCAAAATTCTGTAAAGTACCCGATAGAGCCATACCAACTGCAAGACCGGCCGCACCGAGTATCGCAATGAAGGACGTCATCTGAATACCGATCATGCCCATGACGCTAATTACTACAAGGACTTTTAGAAGAGTGCCTGTAAGACTTTTTAAGAACGGAACCAGAGACGGATCGACCTTTCTGCTCTCAAGCATCCTGCCGAATCCTTTAGTGATCATTTTTACTATCCACATACCGATTATGAGGACGATTATAGCCCCGATCAGTTTGGGACCCCATTCCATACCCAGATCGATCGCTTTCTGAATGTAAACCTCTGCGTTCTTTACCTGTTCGTTCATGATTACCTCCATGTTTTTTTCTAAAAGTGTTAATCTCTTAAATTCTTGTAAAATTAAAAAATATTATATCGTAATTATTTTTGTATGTCAGTAATTATAAAATTCTATTCTTGTTTTCAGCCAGTTCTTGTGCTCGATAGTATCCTCGATCAATAATTTGAATACATTTTCAATTGCCGGAGCCTCCGAAGAGAAATTACCGAAAAAACCGTCTTCAAGTATGGAATACTCCTGATCAAAAGCTATATTGTAAGCCTCTTTATGTGATATCCTGTATTCTTTACAATAGTGAATGATCTCGGTTATATTTATTACTGCTTTTAAAACCAGATCAGGCTTGTATGACGGTTTTTTGAAAACTATAGTTTCCTCTTTCAGTTTTATCATGATTTCTTTCAGCCAGCATTCATGTTTTCTCTCTTCTTCCGCCATGAAAGGCCAGAGCTCGTCATTCGGAAAAATATTCTCAAAAAGTTTATAAAGGTTGGAAAGAAGTCTTTCATACTGAGAATGAAGACCGATGTATCTGTAAACTTCAAATTCAATTGCGGAGCCTTCAGGAATTAAAGATTCTTCCTTTATCTTTGAAACGATCAGTTCTTTTTCATGCTCAAAGTCTTGAGATTCCCGCTCTGTCAATTCAGATATCTTCTTAAGTTTCGCATGGTCTTCGCTGATCTTCGAAATCGTTTTCTTGTACTGCTCTATCCATTCAGTGTCATCATCCTCAATATAAGACTGTATCTCGTCCTGTCTTTTTTTTAGATCTGACAGATTCAGGCACTTGGGTTTAAAATAATTCTCATTTTTCATTCTTTGTACCCATTAATTATTTTCAATATCCGTCTGCTGCAAAATTCCGCCCCGGATTCTT
This sequence comes from Candidatus Delongbacteria bacterium, assembly GCA_028702975.1. GTDB lineage: Bacteria > UBA4055 > UBA4055 > UBA4055 > UBA4055 > UBA4055. The sequence goes on along the minus strand of JAQVNT010000080.1, from coordinate 1,973 downwards.
AAGCATTACTGCTAATATACAAACTAAAACGCTCTAAAACAAACTAAATCATGTCCTTTGTCCTTAGTATACCGCCACAACACGGTAATAATACATATACCCGGCCGCAGGTCCCGTCCAACTCATGCCTTCAAACGTTCCCTGTGAGCTTACATCAGTATAAGTTCCGTAAGGATCCAAAGAAGCCTCGATCCTGTAGGAAACAGCTCCGGGAGCGGCGTTCCAGCTTATAACAACAGCCGTTCCGGAGGTTGAGATAATGACATTTGAAGGCGCCTTCAGAGTGTTCCCCAGAGCTTTGACGCAGAAGTTGGCCGTACCGGGGTAGGTTAATGAGGAGTACAGATACAGATCTTTCCATTCGCCGCCGTCAAAATAATAACTTTCATCCGCTGAAGCTTTTGACTGAACTAAAGCTTTTGATCCTCCTCCCAGGAGTGTGGGAATATCTGAAGTAGTGTCAATCGGCTGACCTCCTGATGAAAGGCTGAGATATACATAAAAATCATTTCCCGACTCAAAAAACACCGTATCTGTGAGATCAACGGTATGAAATCCTTTGTTAAAAGCTGTTCCTGTCACGGAGCTCAGTTCATTCTGCAGACTGTCATTCAAAAATCCGTCATAAATACGAACATCGTAAAAGACGCTGTCGGCTGCGGTAAAAAAACTTACCGCTTCTATATTTCCGTTACTTTCGGCAGTGAATTTATTGAAAACTTCATTTATTCCGCTCAGAGTTTCTCTCCATCCGTGATAATCATGACTGTAAACATTTCCGTACTTCATCATTTCGACATCTCTGAAAGATACTGCCCCCATAAAAGGATGCTTAGCCGCATATTTGTCATAATAAGATATCCAGAAATATCCGTCGAGGCCCCAGGCAGATCCGTAGCTGTTCTTGCACAACCACGCGCCTTTGCCTTCCGGCGCCTGGGTCACGAGGCTGTCATTCCAGCCTACTATAGCTATGGAATGGTTCGGCTCGAGTTCGCTTGAGGGCGGCTGGTAATGTATGAAATCAGTAGTGAATCCCGCATTGCTCGTCATGCATGTCGCAAGAGCGCCGGCGGTCATGATCTTCTCTTTTATTTCTGAAATGTTGGACAGGTCATCACCGGCGGAATAGAATTCAATGCTGCGGGGATAGTAATAATGGTACGCCCCCGAAGCTCTCTGTGGCGGATAAGTATAGGACTGTCCGTCAATATCCCTCACTGCCCCTTCGCCTCTGGAAAAATACGCAGCCGCCACAAGGTAATCACCGCCCTCATGGACTACAAGCCCGCCGCCTGTAACCGGATCGGTATCGTCATTATTATGCTGATTGAACCCGTTCCACCAGTCAAGATGGTATTCAGCCAGATCGGGCTCACCGTCCTCGCCGTAATGCCCCCATTTGCCTGTCATAAGCAGGCTGCTTTCGGCCGAAGACATAGTTCCGTGCGCCCAGCATGTGCCGCCGAGCTGGTATTTTACCGAAGTAACATAATTTTCAGGGTATGACACCCGCAGGTCAAAACTGTCCGGAGGCGCGGATATCCAGCTCATGGGATATTCTGATGAAACATGAATATTGCCTTCAGTATCCTCAATTGTAAACTTGAGTTCAGCCGCTGTTTCCGCTGTTTCGGCCGGGATCAGACCTTCATAGACATAAGTGTTCATCTTTGGCATATTCAGGTCAAAATCGTACTGATCAATAAAGGCGTTCGTGCTGTAATGTCCCCGGCAGCTTTTTATGAGAGATTCGTCGTTCACTGTAACAGATATCTTTGCTTCTTTGTTTATTAAAGCTGTTCTTCCTCTGACGGCCGTAATGGATGGAGCCGTTGTGTCCTCTACGAAAACGATCGCGTAAGTGCCTGTTCTTACCGTTCTCTCTCCCGCGTCGGTGATATCGAAGTAAATAGTGCCTGCCGAGACTGAACCGCGCGCCGGTATCGTACCTGCCCAGACAGAGTAAATTT
>JAQVNT010000079.1 GCA_028702975.1 Candidatus Delongbacteria bacterium | reverse complement strand
GCTGCAAAACTGATCGACAAGGTCGGTTTTAAGAACGCTAAAATGGAGGATATCGCTCATAATGTGGGTTTTTCTAAAGGCTCACTTTATTCTTATTTTAGGGATAAAGAAGAGATAGCAGTGAACATAGCCGGTCAGCATCTTCAGAAATTCTACAATAAAATATCGGGGCTTCTTGAAATGGATCTTACAGCAAAAGATAAACTTGAATTGATGAAGAATGCTCACATGGAGTTCATAAAGAGATCAAAGAACCTCATGATCATAAAGCCGAACTACCAGATAAAAGAAAAATCCCGTGTTGAATTCATTGAACTCAAACTCAAGACATTCGAAGTGCTCAAAAGTATCCTTACGCAGGGGATCAGTGAAAAAAAATTCAATAAAGACCTTAACACGGATTATGCCGCGAATTTGCTTGATGCAATGTTCATCGGAATTGTTTTTATTAACTCAATGATCATAAATATAAAGCCTGATTTTACGCAGACAAAAGATTTCAACATGGAGGAAATGATTTCTTATGCCATGGACTTCTTCTATCTCGGAATTACCAACACTAATACAGGAGAAAAGTAAATGTTTCTAGTAAAAACAGCAGTAAAGAGACCTGTGCTGACCACAGTTACCGTCTTTGCCCTTGCACTGCTCGGTTTCCTTTCCTATTTCAATCTTCCCCTTAACACGATACCGGAAGTACAGATACCTTTCGTAATAGTTCAGATAGTGTATCCGGGCGCATCGCCTGAAGAGATAGAAACCAGTATCACAAAAAATGTCGAGGATGAAATATCCACAGTTTCCGGTCTTGATTATCTTGAATCATATCTGATGGAGAATGTCAGCATTACGGTGTGTAAGTTTTTGACGGAAAAAGATCCTGACATAGCAAATCAGGAGGTCAAAGATAAGATAGATGCGATCGCCAATGAATTTCCTGAAGATGCCCAAAAACCGGTAATCCTGAAACTTGATATGAATGCCCAGGCTGTTGTACAAATGGCGTTCGTATCGGAACTTTCCGACAGGGACGCTTACGACTTCGTCGATAACAGCCTTAAAAATCGTTTTGCAAAGATAAACGGTGTGTCCAAGGTAGAGACAGCCGGCGGAAGAAAACGCGAGATCCAGATCGTACTTAACAACATCAGTTTGAATAAATACTCTCTTTCACCTCTGCAGGTCATAGGTTATCTTTCAGCTAACAATCTCAACATGCCCGGAGGTAACATTTCCAAAGAAGGAATCGAATATTCGGTAAAAGTTTATGGAGAATACACAGATATCGCCGAAATCGAGCAAATAAAAATTCACACGCATTTCGGGATCAAATTTCTGAAAGACATCGCAGAGATCAGGGATACACTTGAAAAAGAAGCATCATACTCGTCTTTCTATAAACAGGGTGATGATGCCGACATTACAAAGAAAGTAATTAAGATCTCTGTTTTCAAACAGTCCGATGCTAATACAGTTGCGGTGGCTGACGGCGTTATTAAAGAGCTGGAATCCGTTAAAGGAAACCTCCCCGGCAATTCTGATCTGGTCGTTGTGCAGGACGGATCGACCTTTATCAAAAACAGCGTCGCGGATACGATGTCAACTATTTATCTGGGTATTCTTCTCACAGCTTTAGTTCTCTATGTATTCCTTCACAGCCTCAGAATAACTCTCATCATAGCCATCTCTCTTCCGGCGATTCTTGTATCTACCTTTCTTCTAGCAGACATCTCCGGATTCTCGCTCAATGTTCTTACACTTATGGCACTCTCGGTCTCAGTCGGTACTCTGGTGACCAACTCGGTTGTCATCATTGAGAACATCACAAGACACATGGAAAAGGGCGAAAGTTCTGCGGGAGCGTCATACAAAGCCACAACCGAGATCGCTGTCGCCATTCTGGCTTCTACACTTACCAACATCGTAGTATTCGTTCCTGTGGCATCCATGGGGTCAGTAGCCGGCCAGATATTCAAGGAATTCGGATTCATGGTAAGTTTTGCTATGATGTTCTCGATAATTGTCGGTTTTACCGTAACACCCATGCTCGCTACCATACTTTTAAGAAAGTACAAGGCAAAGACCGAACATAAAAAAGGCTTCAGTCTGTGGTTCGACAACGGATTCGATAATATAAAAGAAAAATATAAAAAGATCCTTCGCGTGCTTGTTGAACACAGGACATACAGAATTGCTGCTATGGTTTTGCCTTTCCTCATGCTTTTCGGTACTTTTTTCTACATATCTAAATTTCCTCTCGGTAGCGAATTCTTCCCTCAGATGAATGACAGAATAATAGATATTTCTGTTGAGTTGCCGTCATATTACAACATAAGCGAATCTAAACTGGTTTTCGAGAAGATCAGAAAAAAGGCACTTGAGCTTGAGGAAACAGAAAATATCCTAACCGAGATCGGCTCGACCGGATCAGGCGCTGCCCAGGGAGGATATTTAGGTTCTATAAAGGTAAACCTCTTCAAAGACAAATACACGGAAAGATCAGTTGACGAAATTATAGCGGACATGAACACGAGACTGCTTGACATTCCTGATGCAAAGATCAAAGTAAGTCCCGGAAGTTCATTTGAGGGTCCCAACAGCGAATCCCCTATAGTATTTGAGATCTACGGCGATGACCAAGATGTCCTTAACAAACTTACTTATCAGGTCCTCGAAATAGTAAAAAAAGTGCCCGGCACAACAAATGTGGACACTGATATAAGACCCGGAAAACCTGAGATCAGGATAGTTCCCGACAAAAAGAAACTGGTTGAATACGGAACTGATGTAGCATCTATAGCTCAAGTTGTCCGTACGGCTGTCGAAGGACTAACGGGATCAGTTTTAAAAGAAGGCGGTATTGAATATGATATAAGGGTTACTTTGGACGATGAAACTGTAAATGACCTTGATAAGATAGGTAATCTTACCATTCTGACAGCTAAAGGGCAGATCAAGGTCTCGGAGCTGGCTGAACTCAAAATGTCAGAATCGCCTTCGATGATAACCAGAAAAGAAAAACAGAGAAGGTTTAAAGTAACTGCAGATGTTTCGGGAAGATCAACAGGAGAGATCAACAGCGATATTTTGAAAGAGATAGAATCCTCAATAGAAATACCTGAAGGCTATAAGATCGATACAGGATTCGGCGCGAAATTACAGGCGGAGATGGGCGCAGAATTCGCAAAAGCAGCCCTCATAGCTATAATTCTAACATTTTTACTGATGGCCGGCATCCTTGAATCATACAAAGAGTCCTTACTGATCCTAATGACACTTCCGCTTTCTCTGCTTGGAGTGATTTGGGGACTTAAACTGACAGGAATTCCTTTGAGCCTTTTTGCAATGATGGCCGGAGTTATGCTAATCGGAATTGTGGTCAACAATGCGATCCTCATCCTGGATTATGCGAACATCCTGAAAAAACAGGGTCAAAGCGTTTCTGAAGCGATCGTGAACGCGAGCTCGGAGAAACTTAAAGCCGTTGTAATGGCTACGCTCGCTTCCGCTTTCGGTATGCTTCCTTTAGCCTTCGGTATCGGAGAGGCAGCCGCCATGCAGCAGGGAATGGGAGTCGTTTCGCTGTTCGGTCTTCTTACAGCAGCCTTCCTCACACAGTTCGTTATTCCTTCTTTCTATGCAACTTTTGTAAGCAAGAAAAGGTCTATCGAGGAAGATATCGAAAGCGATCTTAAAAAAGAACATATAAACGGAGACAGATAATGAAGAATCCTTTATTAATGATAATAGCGCTTATATTCGCTTCGATGACTTTAAATGCGGAAGTCTATGATCTAGAAAAAGCGATAAACACTGCTCTGGAAAATAACGAAAGCGTAAAAACGGCTGCGCAGGAACTGGAAAAATCCGAATATGTATATAGTGAAGCCTTAAGCGGAGCGCTGCCCAAAGTCGAAGCCAATCTAACTTATCTGAGAAATCTTTATTCGTCAAAAATAACCAACATGAGCTATTATCTGACCGGAATGACGAACGGACTCGCCGGACTGAACAATACTATCCTTGACCTTCACCCGGGTTCAGATTTGGAAAACATGCCGTTCTCTGCGATGCCGGATGAGGAGGTTGAGGCTATGACAAACAATACAGTTCAGGCGGAACTCAGCCTCATGCAGCCGATATGGCTTGGAGGTAAGGTCGGTATTGCTCTTGAGATAGCGGAAGTCTTTAAGAAAATGAATAAAAAAGCTTTCGAACTTGAGAAAAATAAAGTCGTAACTGAGATCAAAAAAAATTACTACCAGGTGCTTGTACTGAAAGAGACCATAAGAGTTATGGAACTTGTTATGGCAGACGCGAATAACAATCTGGAAAGGGTGGAAAAAATGTATGCCGAAGGACTTGTTTCCGAATATGACCTGATCCAGGCCAGAGTAAGAGTAAAATCTGTTGAGCCCAAGATAACCTCAGTCAAAAATTACTACGATCTTGCAAAAGAATATATGAAGATCAATATGGGAATTCAGTCCGAAGAAGCCATTGAGATCTCGGGAGAATTGTCCGAAAAAGCTTATCCGGACACATCATCTGCCGTCGACAAAGCTATGAAGAACAGGGTCGAACTGATGCTCCTTGATGATCAGAAAGAGCTTCTGTCAAAAAATGTTTCGATCGAATATTCCAATCACCTTCCGAATATAATCGGACTCGCGAACTATTCTTTTCAGTCTCAGAGTGACGATCTGGGAGACACTTTTAAAAAAGATCATGGAGTAAGCACGCTGAATGTGGGCGTAACGGCAAATATTCCCATTTTTAACGGTTTCGGTACCAGGGCGAAAGTTGATCAGGCTCAGGTTGAGGAAAAGAAAGCCGAACTTAACATAATGAAGACAAAACGACTTATCAAACTGCAGATAAAAGACGCCCTGAGCAAACTGAATCTTTCAAAAGAAGAACTTTCACTCAGAGAAAAAGAGATCGCCGAATATGAGAAAGCACTCGAAATAACTCAGGTCAGGTATGACAACGGTCTCTGTACGCAGCTTGAACTGACAGGCGCGCAGACCTCGCTCGAATCTTCAAGACTGAACAGGATAACCACAATGCATAATTATATTACCGCCATGATCGAATTCGAATCCGCTGTCGGGATCATCAGCTATAATGAATTTAATAATTAAAAATAAAGGTGTCAAAATGAAAAAATATTTTTTGATGACAGTTGTATTGATCCTTACGGTCCTTACTTCGTGTTCGAAAGAAAAAGCGGAAGCAAAAGAGGATATGTCTGTTGATGCGCTTCAGCAGAAAAACGGCATTCCTGTTAAAGTGACAGAAATAAAAAGCTCTGATATCACAAGATGGGACGAGTATTCAGGCACGCTTTCAGGTTATGAGGAAATTTCTGTTTTCGGACTTCTGGGCGACAATTTCGAACAGGTGAACGTATCTGTCGGCGATATCGTAAAGAGCGGTGATATTCTTGCCGAATTCCCGACAAACAATCCTCAGGCAAATTACAATCAGGCTAAGATCGGCTATGAAACTGTCGAAAAAACTTACGACAGAATGAAAAAAGTTTATGAGTCGGGCGGAATCTCGCAGCAGCAGCTTGATGAGATCGAAGCGCAATATGAGATAGCTAAAGCCAATTTTGAAGCAACTAAACAACTTATAAAGGTCATCTCACCCGCTTCGGGAGTAGTTGTGGACGTATTCTTCCACAAAGGCGATAAGAACGATCCGCAAAAACCTCTTTGCAAGATCATCAAAACAAATAAGCTCAAGACCACAGTGTTCATCGAGGAGGAAAAGATCGCGGGCTACAAAAAAGGTCAGAAAGTTATTGTAAGGTGGGACGGAGTCAAAGGAAAGGACTTTTCCGGAACGATAAATAAGATATCCATGTCATCCAATCCTGCAGCGAGAGGATTTTCTGTTGAGATACTGATCGGGAACGAAAAAGACGAACTCATGCCCGGCATATTCGTGTATGTCCTTACGCCCGTTTTCTCAAGACCGGATGCAATATCTATCCCGAGGGACTCATTCTTTAAAGAAGGTGAAAAAGAGTTCGTTTATGTGGCTAAAGACGGCGCTGCTTTAAAGAAAGAAATTAAGACCGGTGAAAATATTGGCAATACTGTCGTAGTAGAATCAGGACTGAATGAAGGCGACATTCTGATCTCCGAGGGCAGAACTCTTTTGACAGACGGGGCAAAGATACGGATCGTGGAGTAGAAGATAAAATTTGGAAATTTACGGAATAATTCGTATTTTTCATATCTGAATATTTTAAGGCGGCAATTATGCTGAAACTCGCGACTGAAGAAAATATCCGTTTTTATGAGCACATACTCTATCCGTTACAGGATGAAATTTGTACTCTGACCCAAAATGACAATTTCTATCTCAGCGGCGGGACATGTTTGTCGAGATTTTATTATCAGCACCGTTATTCAGACGATCTGGATTTTTTTTACGACGGTTTGGCAGGTTCTAAAGAAGGTTTTAGTATTGAAAGCAGAGATATTCTTGCACGAATTTCACAAAAGTACAGGATCGAAATAGAAATTGACAGAGAGTATTTTAAGAGAGCATACATTCACAACAGCGACACAGTTCTTAAAATTGAATTTGTATTTGAAAATTATAAAAACATAGGTAAACGCGATAAGATCAACGGAATTTATATAGACTCAAAAGAAAATTTGTGCGCCAATAAACTTACAGCGGTGTATGACAGAAAGACTTTCAAGGATTTTGTTGATCTGTATTACCTGATGAATGATTTCAGCTTTGATCAGGCAGTTCTTTGGGCTAAAGAAAAAATGACACTGCTCGACTACGAAGGGCTCTCTATAGTTTTTGCTGACAAAGCTCTTGAAGGCGAAGTTCTATTAACAAAAAATATCAACGATGATGATTTTAACTCATTCAAAACAAAACTGATAGGTAATCTATTTCATCATGCTGAAAATTCCCGATAAATACTTATGGGACGGAAAAGAGAATCTGTCCGAGGACTTCCTCATCCGGAGAATGATCGAATACGCTTCTTTCCCCGAGCTAATTAAAATTCCAGCGCGTCAGGTCTATGAGTTTCTATTCAGGAACGGTTTAGACAGGCTCCACTGCGACGGA
>JAQVNT010000078.1 GCA_028702975.1 Candidatus Delongbacteria bacterium | reverse complement strand
CCTGTACAGCGCGGCTTTAGGCGATACCTGTTTGTATAAAAATCCGACCTCGTCGCGCTCGATGTCATCAAGCACCGGAAAATTGATCGCGCCGGGCAGGTGGTCTTCAGCGAATTCTGATTCGGAACGGACATCGACCGTAATAATGTTCCTGTCGTTACCGTAGGCTTCGATCCAGCCTTCGGAAGAAATGAGTTCCGGCTTATCCTCAAAATACCCGCTGTAATTATCCGGCAGCCTGCTTATCTCAGTTTCGTTATCCTTTGCGAAACGGATAAGATCCGATCTGTCTTTTTTCTGCGTTCTAAATTCAGTCATTTTCGGGTCTTGGAGTTTGAAGTTTTATGTAAGCTGTAACCGATATAATGATCGCGGGGACCAGAAAAATTGCGCTCGAAGTCATAATATTAAGTTTATCCAGCGTTCCGTTCGAGGCTTCTATCATTTTATCAGACATATAAAAATAGATCCAGAATAGCTTGAAAAGAGGCCAGATGATCCCCGATATCGCGAGTGTTTTGTTCCAGATTTCATCTTTCGGCCATTTCTTGTCTTTCAGCAATGTTCCGCCTCTGGCCAGAAAGAAAAATGAGACCGCCATGTCCGAAGGCGTGCTGATCCTTACGATCAGATTGAGGATCCCTACGCTCAAAAGCATCTGCCCGAAAGCAGTATATCTGTTTCTTTTACCGGACATTATTTTTTAGCAGGATCGATAACCCTGCCCGCGAACAGAACCGTTCCGGTGCTTTTCTCCTTTATGAAATAAAAGAACGGGTGATCGGCCTTAAATACCGCGAATTCCGGATCGGGCATCGCGGATTTCATTCTCATCACTACCGCCGTCGCCGCCGCAGCTTCGGTCCCGGTCTCGTCCACATCAATGAAAGTCTTGTGAATTACGGCTGAAATATAAAGTTCTTTGTTGCCCGTCATCTTTGAAAAATCCGCGCCTTTCGTAAAAGCCGCTTTCATCCCGAGTTTGGTCAAAAGCTGACTGAGTTCGTACTCCAGCGACATTGTGAATTTCGGAAAATGAACATCGACCTCTTTTGAATACATCGAGTTCGTGTATTTTTCAATATCTTCCCATGTCAGTTTCTTCTCAATATCCTTAAGGCCGTCTTTTTTTCTGGGGAGCAGTACATACATTGAAGCGTCATTTCCCTTATAAGGCATTTCAAGGAACTGAAGTTCATCGTTCTCCATATATGAGAATCTCTTTTTTATGTTCATCAGATCGGCTTTGACAGTGCCGCTGTAAGTAAAAAATTCAGACGGCTGAGTATTTCCTTTCTTGAACTGCTCTGCCCATTCAGCCTTAAAATAAACGGCATTCGTCAGCACAAGCCTCGTCAGTGCGTCAAGAACATTTTTTGGTATCAGATCTTTAATTTTCTCTTTAGTTTTATCACTGACCCAGTCGTTTATGGTTTTTCTGGCTTCCTCCGATCTTGAGAAATCAAGACTGGCGACTTCAGTATTGTAATATGTTTTATTTATCCTCAAAAATTCGTCCAAGAACTTATACCCTTCCGAAAGCCATAAGCTGTTGGCTATTGTAAGCTGGATATTGCCTTTTCCCGACACATCGTTGATCGCGTTTGTCAGACCACCGAAATTCTCATGGAACTGTTCGTTGTTTTTTGAAAATTCAAGGGCCGATCCCATCTCCTCTTCGGTTTTCCCTGCCGATCCCGCATAGGTCATGGCGAGAGCGGACGATATGCTGAACGGTGATATGAAAATATTCTTGTCTTCCCCCGTAAGCAGTTTGTAGGTCTTGATCATGAAGATGTTGTTGCTTTCCGACGCGGGTCTCTGCATTGCTTTTTCTCCTGCAGGTATTTCAGGATCTCCGCTGAAAAGGCTCATTCCGAACAGAAAAGGAACAAGGAAGGTCACATAAAGCGCCGCTCTTTTCATAAATACCTCCTGTTTATTATATTTCGTTCTCTTTAAAGCTGATCCTCTCGATAGACAACGCTTTGCCTGTATCTGAATCGGCCGTAACTAATATTCCGTTGAACCTGCTGTCATTTTCCGCGCACTCATATTTGAAAGGTGTCTGGAACCTGAACCTGTTAAGAGCCGTCTCGGTTTTCATGCCGATCACTCCGTCAAAAGGCCCGGTCATTCCTGCATCCGTAATGAAGGCAGTACCTTTGGGCAAAACCTCCTCATCGGCGGTCTGGACATGAGTGTGAGTACCGACAACTGCCGTGGCGTATCCGTCCAGAAATCTTCCCATGGCTATCTTTTCCGCCGTCGCTTCCGCATGAAAGTCAACGAATGTTATCTTTGCCTGAGAATTCATTTTCGTTATAAATTCCCTGATATTCTTGAACGGGCAGTCGATCGGAGCCATAAATGTCCTGCCCTGAAGGTTTATTACGCAGACCTTTGCGCCGTTTGAAGCCTCAGCAACAAAATAACCGCGCCCGGGAACACCTTCAGGATAGTTCATAGGCCGGATGATAAAATTGTAGGCGGGATTGTTAAGCGTGTTGTGGAACTGCGCGAAATCCCAGATGTGGTTCCCGCTTGTTATCACGTTTATCCCGAGCTGCGTATATTTTTTAGCCAGCCCTTCGGAAAGGCCTTTACCCGCCCTCGTATTCTCGCCGTTGACGACCACAAGATCAGGTTTGTACTGCATCCGGAGTTTCGGCATCGCTTTTTCGAGAATGTTCATTCCCGGCTCTCCGACCACATCCGCTATGAAAAGGATCCTGGTTTCCATTTTATCCTTATTTTGCTATACTGCTTGCTCTGTATTCCCTTATTACGGTCACTTTTATATGGCCGGGATACTTCATTTCGTTCTGGATCTGTTCGGCTATGTCGCCGGCGAGCATATCAGCTCTGGCGTCATCCACCTGCTCGTTCTCGACAAGCACCCTTATCTCTCGGCCTGCCTGAATAGCGTATGACTTGGTCACGCCTTCGTAGCCCATGGCTACCGCTTCGAGCTTCTCAAGACGCTGCAGGTAATTTCCCAGCGTCTCCCTTCTTGCGCCGGGGCGGGATGACGAGATCGCGTCTGCGGCCATGACCAATGCGGCGATCGGGTGCATGATCGGGGCGTCCTCATGGTGAGCTGCAATAGCGTTTATTATTATCTTGTGTTCCTTATATTTTTTTGCCAGCTCGATACCAAGCTCAACATGAGTCCCTTCCTGGTACTGGTCGATAGCCTTGCCGATGTCATGCAGAAGCCCCGCCCTGACAGCGAGCTTCACATCATAGTCGAGTTCCGCCGCCATGAGCCCGCAGAGTTTAGCGCACTCTATAGAGTGGAGAAGAACATTCTGGCCGTAGCTGGTCCTGTAATTAAGCCTTCCGATAAGTTTCACAAGTTCGGGGTGAAGGTTGTGGACAGCAAGGTCCATGCATGTATTCTCTCCAAGCTCTTTGATCTCTTTTTCCAGTTCTTTCTTTGATTTTTCAACTATCTCCTCGATCTTGCCCGGGTGGACCCTTCCGTCCTGAATTAGCCTTTCAAGCGCATTCTTTGCGATCGCTCTTCTGTACGGGTCGAAGCCTGAAAGAACTACCGCGCCCGGCGTGTCGTCAACGATCACCTCTATCCCCGTAGCCTGCTCGAAAGACCTTATATTCCTTCCCTCTCTGCCGATTATCCTTCCTTTTATATCGTCGTTGGGCAGGTTGATAACGGAGAGTGTGGTATCGGCGCTGTGGTCTGCGGCTGTTCTCTGGATCGCGTTGACAATAATGTTCTTAGCCTCCCTATCCGCAGTATCCCTTGCCTGATCCTTTATGTCCTTTACGATCTTGGCCACATTGTTTTTGGCGTCGTTTATAAGCTGACTCTTGAGCTCTTCTATAACTTCGTCTTTTGTAAGTCCTGATATTTTCTGAAGTTTTTCCAGCGCTTCCTTGTGTTTCAGGTCAACTTCTTCCTGTTTAGCCTCAAGATGTCTTTTCTTATCCTCAACTGACTGCTCTTTGCTTTTCAGCTCCTTTTCTTTCTTTCCCATCTCATCCACCTGCTGCTTGATGGAATTCTCTTTGTCCTTGAGCTGAAGCTGTTCCTTGTGTATCTCGTTCTCTTTTTTCCTTATTTCCTCTTCGAACTTATCCTTTTCTTTCGCTAACTGATCTTTGAGCTTGATCTCTTCTTTTAAAACATTGGCCTGTGCGTCTTTAAGTATAACTTCCGCTTCTTTTCTCGCTTCCGACCTTATCTGTTCAGCGTGGTTCTTCGCTCTTCCTATCTTGCTTTCTGTTCTCCATTTAAAAAATAGAACTCCGGTCAGGATCCCGACCGGGAGGGATATTAGCAAATAGATGTACGGTGTCATTTAAATACTCCTTGATTTATATTAAATATGATCTTGTTGTCGTATGAAAGTAAATAAATGTCCGGCTCAGTTAAAGTAGAAGCATCTTACCTTGGTAAGTTGGGGATCGCTTCAACCGTATTTTCATAGTCCACTACCCTGAAAAGGGCCGAGTTTTTCATCGGAGGAGGCATTATGTTACAGTATATCATCTACGAAACCCTTATTTTTATTTTTGGTACTACTACATTAATGAGCCGGAACGAATTAATTCATCAGAGTCCTATATCGCCGAGTATCTTCTCTATATCTTTTAAATTGTCTCTGTATGAACGGTCGCGTTTCAGAAATTCCGCAGTGATGTTGAGGGCCGCGAGAACTGCTATTCTTTTGGTCGAATTCTCATTCGTGGCGTTCTTGACCTCCTCCATCTTTTCAATAACATGATTCACAACATCTTTTGTGTAATCATCCTGTTCGGTGTTGACTTTTACGGAAAATTCCTCTCCGAGAATATTTACTTTGAACGACGATGTCATATACGGATTTTACAGAAGTTTATTAAGCTCTTCGAGTTCAGATTCAACATCTGAGTTCTCTTCGGACTTTTTCTTCTCTTCCTTTTTTTCCTCTTTTTTTGCGTTTTTCGGTTTTTCTTCAGCTTCATCATCTGCGAACAAAGCGTCCAGTTCCGCGAGTTTGTCCTCTATCTCACTCACGACTTTCTGATTGTCCTTCGATAATTTCTCGTTCTCTTTTTTGATCTTTTCGTTATCCTCAAGAATTTCTTTATTCTCTTTCCTGAGCATGGAGATCTCATCTTTGAGATCGTCTATTTTCGAATCTTTTTCTTTGAGTTCCCCCTGGAGCTGTTTGATCTTTTTTGCGGCAAGGGTGATCTTTTCCTTAATGTCATTATAATCCATAAGGCGCATCCTCTATCTTATTTCAAGTTGAAGGTCATTTTTCAGACCGCTAATTATCTTATTAAGAAGTTTTTCTATGTCTTTGTCGCTCAGTGTTTTTTCATAAGGCTGTAAAGACATTCTGAAAGTGTATGATTTTTTCCCGCTGCCCACCTGCTCACCTTTGTATATATCGGCGACGTAAACATCCTCCAGAATATTTCCGGAGATCTTTTTTATGTGCCTTATTACCTTATCCGCGCTGTCTGAAACAGGCATGAGAACGGATATGTCTTTTATTACTTTAGGATATTTCGAAAGTTCCTTCAGCTCCTTACTTGAGGAAGATAGCATATCGTTTATCTGTTCGAACGAGGCTTCGAAACAGTAAACGGGTTGTTTGATCTCAAAAACAGATGCTGTTTCTTTTGATATGAGCCCGAAAGTACCTGTTATCTTTCCTCCTGCAGTGATGTTCAGAGCCTGACTTGGATCGAAATATGCGGGTATGTTCCCATTTGAGAATTCGAAAGAACGGACATTTAAGTCGTTCAGCAGCCGGGTTGCGATACCTTTGATGTCATAGAAATCGTAGAGCGTTTCGGGAGTATGCCATATCTGAGGCGACTTTATTCCCGTCAGAAGTACCGCTGCGGAATCTTTCTCGCATATATTGCCTTTATCGTAGTAGAATATCCTTCCGGTCTCGAAAATGTTGATCTTTCCGACCTTTCTGCGGATGTTCTTATCGGCTGACAGGAGGAGCGGCAGAAGCAGCGAGTTCCTAAGATGGTTCATCTCTTCGTTCAGCGGATGTTCGATCTTTATCGGATCTTTCCCGAAAGCCGCGCAGTATTTTCCATCCACCATGCTTTTGCTGAATGTTTCGGCAAGACCGAGGTTCCTCAGCTTTTCTCTGACAGAATCAATAAGCTCTTCACCGGGGTCTTCATTACTTTCCAGACCGATCGAAGATATGTTTAGCTCAGGTATCTTATCATATCCGTACAGCCTGACAGCCTCTTCAATCAGATCGATCTCTCTTGTTATGTCCGGCCTGAAAGTGGGAACAGTTACACAAAGCGTGTCGGTGTCCTTTACTTCCGCTGCAAGTTCTATCTTGTTGAAAGAAGAAACGATAAATGAAGCGTCGATTTTAAATCCGAGGACTTTTTCGGTTCTGGAAAGCCTGAGTTCGATTTTTTTAGGCAGTATCTGAGAAGGATAGCAGTCTGCAATTCCGCTCAGGATATCTCCCCCGGCCAGTTCTTTTATCAAAGCGGCCGCTCTATTGATGACATATTCGGAATCGTTCGGATCAACGCCTCTCTCGAAGCGCTTTGAAGAGTCGGTGTGAATGTTGGTGAACTTGACTGTCTCCCTTATATCGGCCAGGTTGAAGTACGCGACTTCAAGAAGGACATCTGTCGTTTTTTCAGTCACGCCGCTGTTTAGTCCGCCCATTACCCCGGCGAGCGCTGCGGGTTTATCCGCGTCGCAGATCATCAGTATCCTGTCGTTAAGCTCAAGTTCTTTTCCGTCCAGCGTAACGAACTTTTCGCCGTTCTTCGCCTTGCGTACGATGATCTTTCTGCCCGAGATATTCTCAAGGTCGAAAGCGTGAAGCGGGTGTCCCGTCTCAAGCATCACGAAATTGGTTATGTCAACGACATTGTTTTTCGGGCGCAGGCCGACCGCCAGAAGTTTCTGCTTGAGCCAGTCCGGGCTTTCGCCTATTTTAATGTTCTTTATCACTCTTCCGCAATATCTCGGGCAGGCGCCGGGGTCAAGGATCTCGATCCCTATATTTCCGGCTGTTCTTTCGGCAGCTTCCTCAAGCACGACTTCAGGTGCCCTCAGCTCTTTATCCGTCAGGAACGCGAACTCCCTGCCGAATCCCAGATAGCCGAGCGCGTCGGCTCTGTTGGAGG
>JAQVNT010000077.1 GCA_028702975.1 Candidatus Delongbacteria bacterium | reverse complement strand
CATTCGCAGAAAAGAAACAGATCGCCATAGAATCTTATCATGACAACATTCTTCCGGTAGAACTGAAGATCGACGCCAATAAGATATGGATAGCACTATCGAGGATTATAGAGAACGCTATCAAATATTCTGAAACTTCAACCAAGATAGAAATAGGAATGAAGTACGAAAAGGGCAGAATTATGTTTATAGTACAAGATCACGGGATCGGGATAATTGAGGAAGATATTAAGAATCTTTTCAAATTCAATCAGAACGATGAAGAAGATAATAAACAGGGTGTAAGTCTTCCCATAGCTAAAAAAATAATCGATGCCCATAGCGGAGACATATCAGTAGAAAGTAAGTTTGGAGGCGGAACAAATTTCATCATTTCCCTTCCGATAGACGGGAGCAGTTCAGAAGGAGTATAATTTAATGTCAGACAAAAACAAGATCAAATCTCTGTTCAGGCACTACTTCGTTTACCTTGGTCTTTTTACTGCCGAGATAATAGCCGTTGTAGGATATTTTACATGGAGAAACAGAGAAATCTTCATAAATGACGCAATTGTAACAAAGTTTAATCTTGCTGAGAAGTATGTTGATGAATACGAAGTTCTTTTTAATGCCTATATGGAAACGATGAGCCATTATTACCTGATGGCCGGGATAATAATATTCTCCGTGCTTGCGATGGCGGTAACGATCCATATTCTTATGCGTAAATGGATAACGGACTTCGAGCAGCTGAATTACCTGGAGGATGTAACTAAGAATTCCAGGGAGATAATGGAGAAAGAGTCTAAGTACAGATCTCTTTTTGAAAATAACGGAACCGCAATTCTTATCGTGGGCGATAATGAGCTGATAAGCGACTGCAACAGAAAATTCGTCGAGCTTTCGGGCTATGACCGTGATGAGATAATCGGCAAGCTGCATTGGGAAAAGATTGTACATGAAGACGATCTTAAAAGAGTTGATGAATACGACAGGTTGAGAAAATCCGAACCGCAGAATGCGCCCATGGAATACACCATGAAGTTTAAAAGGAAAGACGGAAGCCTGAGACATGTAATTGTCACCGTAATCCTCATGGCGGGCACCGAAGAACTCGCTTCAATGGTCGATATTACAGATCTTATTGAGAAAGATGCTGCGTTAAAGGAAAATGAAGCTCTACTCTCTCAGGCCCAGGAGATCGCATGTATGGGGAGCTGGACATATTTACCTTCAACTGATGAAATCATAGCTTCAAAAGAATTCTTCAGAATACTCAATGTCCCTTATGAATATAGAACGGCCCTCGAAAAACTTCGTCAGGAAATGAGATTCGAGCAGTTTTATAATGAGCTCAGAGTTATGCATTCGGAAAAAGACGAGATAGATAAGGAGATCACATATCTGGACAGGAATTCCGGGAATAGTGATAAAACCAGACATTTCAGGATCAAAGCCAGAAATATTACTACGGAAGATAAGAACAAAAAAGTATCCGGTATATTGTTGGATATAACAGAGAAAAAAAATATCGAGAATGAAGTTAAGCGTACTGCCGAGGATATGAAAAATCTGATATTTTTGTCCACCCACGATCTTCAGGCTCCTATCATAGCGGTGGAAGGATTTTCAAAGCTGTTGCTTCAGACCTTATCATCCTCTGAATTGGACAGTACGGGAAGGAAGTATCTTGAAAAGATAATTTCAAATGTAAAGAGCATGAACGAACTTTTCAGAAATTTTTACAATGTTTCAAAATTGAATACCGTCAAGAATTCTTTTGAGATGATAAATATTCCGGAATTAATAGATCAGTCAGTTTCTGAGAATAAGATAATGATCGAGAAGTACAATGCGGAGATAAGTCTTGAAAACAGAGAGAAAATTCCAGGGATTTTTGCGGATAAAGAAAACATGAAACTCCTGTTTCATCACCTGATAACGAACGCAGTCGTTTATGGCGGCAAGAACATTTCAATCGGCTATAACGATAACAGCTTTTTCGTCAGAGACGACGGGTCCGGGATAGAAAGCGGAGATCTGGAGAAGATTTTCTCCCCTGGTTTCAGATCGGACAAAGGGAGTTCTCTCGGATCAGGTGTCGGACTTGCATTCTGTAAGAAAGTCATTGAACTTCATAACGGCAGGATCTGGGCTCTTTCTGAAGGTAAAGGCAAAGGTACCGAAATAAGATTCACTCTTAGCTACGAACTAATAAGGGATTAAAATTTATGGCTATAAATCTTTTTAGAAAATCCGAGTACGCTTCAGAGAATGAATTCGAAAATGCATCCCTGCAGATATCGAACGAGGGCAATAATTTTCTGTTCATATTTAAAATTAAAGGTAAATATTTTGCGCAAAGTAAGGATAAAATATACGGAGGTTATGATTCGATCGAAAAAATAATCTTTAGAAAGAACGGTAAAATATTTTCCTTCAAATCGTCAACATTTTCAAAGAAGCTTGGATTAATAAAAGAAGAAAATCAGGATTCGCTGATAATAAACAAAAGAATATTAGGACCTTTCAATAAGATCTATGACTATGGCCTGAATGATAATATTACCTTCTTTTTGTGGTATAAAACTCTCGAGGATACATATATAATCGTAAACAATAATAAATTCGGGAGCTTTAGAAAGGTATATAATATAGCATTTTCCGCAGACGGATCATCATTCGCTTTCTGCTACATGTCGGGATCAAAGAAATATGTAAGGATCAACGATGTGATCTCCGAGGCTTATGACGATCTTTCGGATTTTGTCATGGACTTTCCGACTGATTTTACGGGATACATATTCAAGAAGAATGAAGGCTTTTATGTAAAGATCAACGACGGTGTTCACGGACCTTTCGAATCCGCTGCGGAACTTCATTACTATAAGGAGTACGGCCACTATACTTACAATTTTTCAAAGGACAAAATAAATTATTGTCAGATCAACGACAGTGTTTTAAGTGGCTACGATAAATATGTTGTGGAAAAGATAAACAAGAATTTCATCCTCATAAGCTCTGTGTTAAAAACAGAAGCAGCTTTCCAGATGTCAAAAAAAGAAACATCGTATCATATATTTGTGAAAGAAATCGGTCTCTTTTCAAATATCACCGATCACTATTTGAGCGCAACAGGTGATAATTATATTTTTTCTTACGCCAGGGACGGTCAGTATTATGTTGTGACGGGCGAGTATGAATACGGGCCCTATAAAAGCGTTTCTAATCTGATGATAAGCTCGGGAGGAGAAAACTACTGTTTCTCATATCAAAAACAGTACGACAACTACTATTTGAATATTAACGGCGATATTTTTGGACCCTATATAACAGTATCTGATATCGTGATAACGAATTCAGCTTCAATATTCGGATTTATTTTTATGAAGAATGGAAAATACTTCATTAACATCTCCGGCGATCTTCACGGAATGTACGATGCAGCATCAAATCTGAAACTGAGCGAGAATGGGAGCGGCTATGTTTACAAATTCTCTAAAAGACAGAAAACAGGACCGTTATTCTCAAAATTACAGAACTTCATATCTTTCAACGGTGAAATTATTGAAGATGACGCAGATATAATTGATTACCAAACGAACAGCATTGGTATTGAAGCTATTATTTTTAAAAGGAACAATTCCTGGTTCGTAAACCTCAATGATACTTTGTTCGGACCTTTTGAAAGTGTTTCGGAATGGAGATTCTTGCCTGACGAATCGCTTTTCGCTTTTAAATTCAGGGAAAAACAGTCTGATACAGACAATCTGCAGATCAACGGTAGAAGATATTTATCAAGGAATAAGAATCTCCAGATATACATTCCTATTTTCAGCAACGACAAAAAGAAATACGGTTTCATCCATTACTCAGACACCCATTATTATGTTCAGATCTGCGATGAAACGTTCGGGCCGTACGAATTTGCTGACTTTCCGTCTTTCTCGCCCGACAGCAGTATATTTATATTCAGGTACGAAAATAGAGACGGTGTCTATCTTAATATAAACGGCATGAAACTAGGACCTTTCAAAAAAGCCGAATATACATTTTATGACGGGAAACTGATCATAACATATCTTCAGGGACACATGCTGTACACTGACGAGATAACATGGCAGTTTTAACCGTTAAGTATCTCCTTAACATTCTGAACCAGAGATTGTCTTGAAAACGGTTTCTGGAGATATATTTTATTTTTATCTAAAAGACTGAAATCTATTATCGTACTTTCTGTATATCCCGACATGAATATCATCTTGGTACCGGGGTATTTGTCCAGTATCAGTTCCCCGATCTCGTCACCGTTCATTTCAGGCATTATCACATCGGTTATCAGCAGATCTATTTTCCGTTCCTCAAAGTAATTCAGAACATCTTCGTATTTTTCCGCTACTAAAACCTCAAAGCCTTCCTGTACGAGCATTCTGGCAATAACCTCTCTGATCTCTTTTTCATCATCAATAACGACAATTGTTTCACCGTGGGATTCAAGTGCGTTTAAATTATTTTTATCGATGCCTGAAATGATCCCCTCTTCTGCTACAGGGAGATATATCTTGAAAGCCGTACCTTTTCCGGGTTCGCTGTAACAGTAGATATAACCTCCGCTCTGTCTGACTATTCCGTATACAGTTGACAGCCCGAGACCCGTTCCCTTTCCGATACCTTTTGTTGTAAAGAACGGTTCGAATATCTTATCTACCGTTTCTTTACTCATGCCCGACCCGGTATCAGTAACAGCCAGCATCACATAGTTCCCGGGTTTTATATCCGAGTATTTTTTAATATAGTTATCATCAAGAGCAACATTCATAGTTTCAATTATAATTTTACCGCCTTTGGGCATTGCGTCCCTTGCGTTCACAACGAGATTCATGATGATCTGATCTACCTGTCCCCTATCGGCTTTCACCATATCGATATTAGGTCTTATTTTAGTTACGATATCTATCTTTTCTCCCACCAGTCTCCGAACCATCTTCTCAAGATCGCTTATTATCATGTTCAGATCAAGGATCTGCGGCTGCAGCACCTGTTTTCTGCTGAAAGCCAGAAGCTGTTTAGTCAGCTCTGCGGCTCTCTGTCCGCTTTTCTTTATTTCAATAATGTCGTCAATATGGGGATCATTTTTCTTCATTTCTGCAAGCATCAGATCGCAGTTGCACAATATCACCATCAGAAGATTGTTAAAATCGTGGGCTATTCCGCCTGCAAGCAGCCCTATCGCCTCCATTTTCTGGGATTGCCTGAGTTGTTCTTCAAGTTCTTTCTGATCCGTTATATCGTGGATCATCCCCAATGTTCTGACGACATTGCCTTTCCTGTCTTTTTCATGCTCTGCTTTCTGATGAACAGTCCTTTGCGTTCCGTCCTTTCTTTTGATACTGTGTATGATATCAAAAGGCTTCCCCTCATTTAAAGCAGCCTTGAATTCTCTTTCAAAAACGGCACGGTCGTCACCCGTGATCGAATTTGCCAGGATTTCATAATCAGGTTTTATCCTTCTCTTGTCTATACCGAATATTTTGTAAACTTCATCTGACCAGACAAGCTCTGATGTAGTTCTGTCAAATATCCAGCTCCCGACATTGGCTATTGATTGAGTTCTTTTTAAGAGCTCTTCACTTCTTTTAAGCTGATCTTCAGCTTCGACCCTTTCAGATATATCCAGACCTACACAAAGAAGACCCAAGAATGAATTATCGTTGTTTTTCATTTGAGTAAAATGCCATTCAACGGTAACGGATCCTCCGTCTTTTTTTAAGATGGAATTTACAAATCTTCTGTCCGGGTTGTCTACCAAAGAACTTTTTAGAGCAGACTCTGTTTTATCGATATAACTTTGTGATACAAAAGATCTTGCGAAATTCTTATTTTTTACCTCCTCGGTCCTGAATCCTGTCATTTCTCTAAAAAACTCGTTAATTCTGCTTATTCTGCCTGTCTCATCAAGAACCATTATGATCGCGCCGGCAGTATTAATAATATTTTCGGAAAATTGCTTTTGCGCGTAAAGATTATCGTGAACTTTTTTTCTTTCTATCGAATAGCGTATAGCTCTGATCAGCGTATCACTGTCGAATTTCCCTTTGATCAGATAATCCTGCGCCCCTACGCTCAAAACCTTCTGTATCACTCTAATATCGTC
Organism: Candidatus Delongbacteria bacterium; assembly: GCA_028702975.1. GTDB lineage: Bacteria > UBA4055 > UBA4055 > UBA4055 > UBA4055 > UBA4055. The sequence goes on along the minus strand of JAQVNT010000077.1, from coordinate 1,041 downwards.
GCTTCCCGTTAAAGCTATTACAGGCAATGTGGGGTTTTCATTTATTATCATCATTGGAGCTTCGGATCCCACACACCCGGGCAAACCCAGATCTACAAGCGCAATATCGTAACGGCTGAACTCGAAATCCTCCAGTGCGCTTTCAATGTCCTTGAAATGAGTTAATTCTACATCTCCGAAGCTGAGCATTTCCTTTATCAGTACAGCATCGCCCGCGTTATCTTCAACAATAGCTATTCTCAGCTTATCTTTTTCCATTATCTATCCTCACTTTATCACTGACTTTATGTTTAATCAATTTGTCTATGTGTCTGAAGACTTCGAAGAATTCATTAAGATCGATCGGCTTGGTAATATATTCATCTGCCTTTAATTCATAACATCTGTCAATATCGTTCTGATTGTTGGATGTTGAGAAAACAATAACAGGTATATTCTCTGTTTCCGGATCGGTTTTCAGTATCTTAAGTATTTCTGTTCCGTTCATCCCCGGAAGATTAAGGTCAAGGATTATCACATCCGGAGTATCATTTTTACGGGCATTGAAATATTCGAAAAGACTTTCTCCGTTATTTACAGGTATAATATTTGAGCCTGATCCTATAAATTTCAACGCTTCTTTTGCCAGAAGAACATCTCCCTCATTATCCTCGACAAGTAAAATATTGTTTTCCGATTCATCTCTCATATCTGACCCTTTTTTAATGAAAAAACAAATTTCGATCCTTTATTCATCACAGAATCAACATGTATCTCTCCCCCGTGTTTTTCGATGATCTTTTTAACTACCGCCAGACCAATGCCCGTTCCCGGATATTTGTCCTGAGAGTGAAGTCTGTGAAAAATTAGAAATATTTTATCAATATCTTTCTCGAGTATTCCTATTCCGTTATCCGATACTGAAATTTCAATGTCATCAGATGCTCCCGTATCTCTCGTAAAGATATTTATCTCAGGTATAACTCCTGCCTTTCCGAATTTAATGGCATTGCCAATAAGATTTTGAAAAACAGATACAAGCTGATATCTGTCTCCGAAAAC
>JAQVNT010000076.1 GCA_028702975.1 Candidatus Delongbacteria bacterium | reverse complement strand
TTCTTATTCAAGACTGATGGGGAAGGGCAGGATCGTTGTCGGCAGAGATTCCAGGGTGTCCGGGAAAGCAGTCTCAGACCTTGTGTGTTCAGTACTTAATATGTGCGGTAGGAACGTTATCGATATCGATATAGCCACAACGCCGACAGTTGCACTTGCGATTAAACTTTACGAAGCGGCGGGAGGAATAGCTATTACAGCAAGCCACAATCCCGCTGAATGGAACGCCTTAAAATTCATGAACGCTGACACTCTTTTTTTAGACAGCGATGAAGGTGAAAAGCTTCATTACATTCTTACCGAGAACAGATTTCTATACGCTAAGTTCGATGAAGTAGGTTCAACTACCAAAGATGAGGACGAAGCGAGAAAATATCATATTCAGAAAGTGCTTGATATACCATATATCAGCCGGTCAGAGATAAGGAAGCGTAATTTCAAAGTGGCTTTAGACTGCGTGAACGGTGCAGGCGGGGTTATACTTCCCGCACTTCTTCATGACCTGGGCTGTACTGTAACCAAGCTGAACTGCGAACCGACAGGAATTTTCGCTCACGGAGCAGAGCCTCTTCCGGAGAATTTGAGCGAGATCTGCAGAGTGACAAAAAGCGGAAATTTCGACATCGGAATGGTGGTGGACCCGGATTCGGACAGGCTGGCTCTTGTAAGCGAGAACGGGGTTCCTTTAGGAGAAGAGTACACGCTAGCTATGGTAACTGATCTTGTACTCTCGAAAGTGAGATCGGATATAGCTGTTAATGTCTCAACATCCAGGGCTACGGAGGATGTTGCATCAAGGTACGGTTCAAAAACTTTCAGGACTAAGGTCGGAGAGATAAATGTATCAAAATTAATGCTGGAAAAAGGTCTCGTCATAGGAGGCGAGGGTAACGGGGGAATAATTCTTCCTGAAGTGCATCCCGGCAGGGACGCTCTTGTTGGCGCTGCTCTCATATTACAGTATCTGGCGGAAAAGAACAGATTCGTTTCGGATATCGTGTCAGAACTTCCTGAATATCATATAGTTAAGGACAAAGTGAATATTGACGGCATCGATTTTGAGAAAGTATCGCGTGAAATAATGAAAAGCACACCGGAAGATAGCCTTGATCTTACTGACGGTATTAAGATAAACGGTGATTTCTGGTGGGTTCAGCTGAGGAAATCAAATACCGAACCTATTGCAAGAATATTTGCCGAGGCAAGGACGAAAAATGAAGCGGAAGAACTTGTTGTCAGATACAGGAGAATGATCTGTGATTAAACGGGCCCTGATCTATATTATTTTTATAATTCCGCTTTATTTTGTGCTTCAGTGCCAGAGCAGAACGGACATGTTTGATGAAACAGCGGTAAAAGGCCTGCCGGTATTCAGGTATAATATATTCAGATCTTTAACTGAAAGCCAGAACGAATTCATGCTGAATATACATGCGGAAATACCCAACGAAAGGCTACAGTTCCGTAAAAACGACTCTCTCTATGAAGCTTCATACACAGTCGCTTCAGCCGTATTTGAAGGCGACGATACGGGGAGAATACCGATCTTTCAGAAAACCGAGATCAGGAATATTTCTGAAAACGAATATAGAGCAACGCAGTCTTCAAAACCCAAATACCATCACAATTTCAAATTCAAAACAAAAGCAGGTAATTATACCGTCGTATTGTCATTCGAAGATGAGAACACGGGTAAAAAGCACACGGTAAGAAAGCGCTTCGAATTTTTCGAATCACAAGATTTCACGGTTTCCGACATAAGAATGGTATTCTGGACAGATGATAATGATTTTGAAAATACTTTCAGCGATCTAATAAATAATGTGGTCGGGAAAGAGGACAGCTATACCGGAGCTCTTTTCGAAATGTTCTCTGCGGAAACTTATCCGGATTTCGAATTAAGATACAGGATAATTAATTCCTCGGGTAAGGTGGTTTACGACGACAGATTTGAAGGGAAAATAAAGGACAGACTTCAGTTTCAGGTGTTAAAGATACCGCTTGAGAATCTTACTGCGGGCAATTACAAGATAGAAATGGATCTTTCAGCCGGTGGAAAAAAATTTCAGCGGGATACCGTATTTTATCTCAGATGGGGAGACCTTTCTCTGAATGTATCAAGTATTGATCAGGCTCTTGAGCAGATGCTTTATATTGTCGATTATGACTCCATAAAGGGTGTTTTCGAAATGTCTGAAGAGATGAAAAAGGAATGGTTCAAGGAATACTGGAACGATCTTGAAACTTCGCTCAATTTAAAATCCAATTCGCTGATGGAAGAATATTTCAGGCGGATCACTTATGCAAATCTTCATTTTTCAGTCCCGCATAAAGAGGGCTGGAAGACCGATATGGGAAAAGTACTGTGTATGATGGGTGATCCGGACGAAATTCAATCGTACCCTTTTGCAAAAAACCAGAAACCGTATGAAGTATGGATATATTATGATCTTAATGTTCAGTATATTTTCGATTATTTTGCCGGAGAGCACAGGCTCAGGAATTAATCTGTTATGAAAGTCTCGGTACTATCAAGCGGAAGCGGCGGGAACTCAACAATAATTCAGACTTCTGAAGGAAGCATTCTGATCGATGCCGGATTAAGCGCAAGAAAACTAATAGACAGAATGAACTCGGTCGAGGCGGACATAAGTTCGATCGGCGCACTCGTTATAACCCATGACCATATCGATCATATAAGCGGTGCCGGCATAATAGCCAGAAAATTAAAAATACCCGTATATATACACAAGGAAAATTACCTGTCTTCAGCGGATAAATTTGATAATTGAGAAATAAGGTTCATAAACGAGCCGTTCAAAATAGGGATCTTAAGAATTACGCCCATACCTATATCTCACGACGGGACGGCTAATTATGCCTACACCGTTGAAGGCGAAGGAAAGAAGATCAGCCACATCACCGACATCGGAGTGGTCACCGAAATCGTCAAGTACAGAATATTGAACAGCGATCTTGTAGTTCTTGAATCAAATCACGATCTTGAGATGCTGAAAAACGGTCCTTATCCGTGGTTTCTAAAGCAGAGAATTACCAGTAACCTGGGTCATCTTTCAAATATTTCCGCGGGGAACCTGATAAAAGAAACATGCGGCGGGTACACTAGAGATCTGATACTGGCTCATCTCAGTGCCGAGAACAATGATCCTTCACTCGCGTATGACGAAATGGTCAAAATCAAAGAGTCGAACTGTTTTGAGTTTGACCTTCATGTGGCTAAACAGCACGAAGCACTGGAGTTTATTGAGGTATGAATAAAATCGTCTATATAACCGCCGGAGAGCAGTCCGGTGATCTATTGGGAAGCGAGGTGATAAAGCACCTTAAGGCTTCGATTCCGGATGTCGTGACCAAGGGGATCGGCGGTGAGATGATGACCGGAGCAGGCCTGATACCGGTTTTCAGAACGGAGCAATTAGGATTTATGGGCTTTTTCGAGCTTATTAAACATGCATTTGTGATTAGGAAAGCTTTCAGAACTGTCTTGAAAAGTATAATTGCAGACAAACCTTCAGTTGTTCTTATGATAGATTTTTCGGAATTTCATATAAAGCTGGCAAAAAAAATAAAAAAAATGCTGCCTGAGACAAAAATAATAAAATATGTATGTCCTCAGATATGGGCTTCAAGGGAGAGCAGGATAAAAGATATTGTGGAATATTATGACTGCCTCTGCTGTATTCTGCCTTTTGAACCAGAACTTTTCAGAAATGAACTGATCGACTGCCGCTATGTAGGGCATCCGCTGATGGATAAATATAAGACAGGGCTGGGGTTTTCTGAGTTCTGCGAAAAATTCGGTCTGTCCGAAGATAAAACGCTGATATCGGTTTTTCCGGGCAGCAGGGAGCAGGAGGTAAAAAAGCATCTTCCCGTACTCAGGGATTATTTCCGAAAAATAAGCACAAGGGATGATATACAGATCGCAGCATGCCGAAGCGGTAATATTAAGGAAGAGACATTTGGCGATGCTGATCTGCCTTCACAGGTAAAGATAATATCTTCGGAATATCAGTGGGACATAATGGAACATTCCGGTATCGTTCTCTGCAAAAGCGGAACATCGACCCTGCAGACCGCAATAACAAAAACCCCTTCGATCGTTTTCTATAAAGTCAATCCGCTGTCGTTCTACATAGCCAAAAAGATCGTTAAAACAAAATTTATTTCACTTCCCAATATTATTGCCGGCAAGCAGATAAATCCGGAGCTTATTCAGTCCGATTTCACCTCGGAAGCACTGTTAAAAGAAACGGACAAACTGCTGAACAACGAGGATATCTATCAAATGAGAAAAAACGAACTTGGTCTGGTAAGAGACGCGTTAGGCGGAACCGGAGCAGGCAATAAAGTAGCTCAGGCCGTTATAGATTATATCTGAGGGATATTTAAAAAAGTTCGTTCCCGCCGAGTCCGATAAGTGTATATCTGGCGAGCATTTTTTCATTATTAATGTGTTCTTTTATAAGGTTGTCGACCTCTTCCATCTGCACCAGAAATCTTGCATAGCGCTCGCCCTGTAGTTTCGGGGTCGCGATCATCTTTCTTTTCATCGGATTGACCCATTTTCCCCTGTGGTCCACCACGCCGAAGTGAAGATGAGGCCCTGTTACCCTTCCTGTTCTTCCGATTTTTGCAATCTGCTGTCTGGATGTTACTTTCTGACCTTTTTTTACAAGAATGCTGCTCAGATGATAATAAACTGTCTTTGTTCCGTCGTCGTGCCGAACAGTGATCTTTTTTCCGCTTACGGGATCGTAACCCGTGTCGGTCACCACGCCGTTCGCAACGGTATATACCGGATCGCCCACAGCTCCTCTGTAATCAACTCCGTAATGGAATGTTTTTTTACCTGTAACAGGATGTATCCTCTGTCCGTATGAACTGGTGACATGAACTTTATCGACAGGCAGACGGAGAGCTGCCCTGATCAAAGCTTCGCCCTTTCTGGAATAATGCGCGTTGAAAGCGGAGTTGTTCTCTGCGTCCCTGTACGCGTAAGCGACCTTGTATCCGGTCTTTTTTCCGTCGTACGATGCAAGGAGGACTTTTCCGCCTTTAAGCTTTACATCATTAAAATATCTTTCTTCAAGAAACACCGTGAATTGATCCCCTTTTCTTGCATCGGAACGGAAATTTACGATACATTCAAGTATTCCGTACGCCACTGCGGCTACGGATGGCGTGACTCCTGCATCGTTGAGCGCCTGATTAAGGGTCGAGACTATCTTTCCCGATACATGTCTGTATCTGATGTCAGTCGGCAATTCAATAAGCTCATATTCAAGGTATCCGTCCTCATTCCTGGTTAGCTTATGAGTCGTAACAGGATCAGGCATGTATGAAAATCCAGAGACTATATTTTTTTCTTTATCGAGCGCGATCTCAAAATCTTCTCCGGCAGACAGGAAACGGAAATCGATATGATCCTTAAGCGTGCTGGTTACTTCGATAGCGTGTTCCGGTTTGATCCCGTCCAGAGCGAGCATTGAACCTGAAAATCCTTCATCAGGCAGTATCTTTCCTTTTATTACGCATATGTCAGTTTGAAAGTCCGAAGGAATTGAATCGTCCGGGCATATATCTTCAGAAATACTGCCGACATTAACATTCGTGCCGGACATATTAAAATCGTAAGATGAGATAAGAAGTGCGGAGAATACGAACAGTATCACCACTGCAAGCGTGTTATGTATGTTCGAACCCTTTTTGTTTATTTTACTCTCCCCGGTTTCTTATTCGGTTGTTCCGGTGTCAAAAATACCAAATCAATTCGATTTTGGCAAGAACTATTTGGATATGTGCTGAAATGACTATCAAATCAGTACTTGACTTTACAAAAGTATTAGTATATATTTCGCGTCTTCAAACGGCATTTATTCCGGTAGTACCGGTAGACCGTTCAAATTCAGGAGGTAGTTTAATAATGACTGAAAATCAAAAGAATTCTGTTGCGGAACAGGATGAAGTGTGGGTTGACGATATTAATTCTCTTTACGATGAAGAATATACCGAAGCCCAGAAACAGGAGATGAGCGATCTCTACGACTCTTCGCTCAAAGAAATAAAAGAAGGCGAGATCATCGAAGGTAAGATCGTTAACATCGGACCGACGGGAGTAGCTGTCGATATCGGATTCAAAAGCGAGGGTCTTATACCGCTCGACGAATTCGACGACATAAAATCTCTTAACAGGGGAGACATGATCAGCGTTTTCCTTGAATCAGTGGAAAGCAGCGGCGGCAGCCTCGACCTTTCAAAAAGAAAAGCCGATTTCATGAGAGTTTGGGAGCAGGTACAGAAAGTTCACGACGAGCAGACGATCGTTCAGGGTAAGTGCCTGAGAAGAGTAAAAGGCGGTATCGTTGTAGATCTGTTCGGTATAGAAGCCTTCCTTCCGGGATCCCAGATCGATGTTTATCCGGTCAGGGACTTCGACGCCCTTATCGGCCAGACGATGGATTTCAAGATCGTCAAGCTTAATGAGCTGAGAAAGAATATTGTACTTTCAAGAAAGATAATACTCGAAAAAGACCTCAACATGAGAAAAGACGAGACTCTTAAAGAGCTTCAGGTCGGCGACAATGTTGAAGCTATTGTTAAGAATATCACCGATTTCGGCGTTTTCGTTGACATTAACGGGCTCGACGGACTTATCTACATCACTGATCTTTCATGGGGCAGGGTAAACCATCCGAGCGAAGTCTGCAAACTGGACGAAAAGATCAATATACAGATACTCGACATCGATTATGACAAGAAAAGAGTATCCGCAGGCCTCAAGCAGCTTACTCCGCATCCGTGGGACGGCATCGAGGACAGATTCCCCGAAGGCAGCAAAGTAACAGGGAAGGTTGTCAGCATAACAGATTACGGTGCATTCATAGAGATCGAAAAAGGTATCGAAGGTCTTATTCATATTTCCGAAATGAGCTGGGTACAGCATGTTAAGCACCCGAGCGCTTATCTTCACCTCGGAGACGTTATCGAGGCGATAGTTCTGAACATCAAAAAAGACGAGAAAAAAATATCTCTCGGCCTCAAGCAGCTTGAACCGGATCCATGGCAGATCATAGAGAGCAAATATCCTGTTGGATCTACGCACAAAGGTATTGTAAGAAGTCTTACTCAGTTCGGCGCATTCGTTGAATTGGAGGAAGGAATTGAC
>JAQVNT010000075.1 GCA_028702975.1 Candidatus Delongbacteria bacterium | reverse complement strand
ACCGACAGCAGCACTTTGAACATATAGTAGGGTATCCTCAATCCGTAGATCGAAGAGCTCCCGTTCTGCCTTTCTTTCATGTTGACCGAAACCTCCTTGATTTTAAATCCGTTCCTGCCGAGAAGGACAACCGATTCGGGCTCCGGGTAGTCTTCAGGGTAGTTATGAGACAAAAACTCAGTGGCCCGTCTATTGTATGCCCTGAACCCTGATGTATTATCGGTTATTTTCTGACCGGTGAGGATCAGATTCACTATTTTGAATATGAATATCCCTTTTCTTCTTGCAAAAGTCGACCTGAAATTCGGCTCTTTTTTTAAGAACCTGGAGCCGATCACAACATCAGTCTCGCCGTTTTGGACCGGAACTATAATCTTTTCTATCTCGGCGGCATTGTGCTGGCCGTCGCCGTCGAACTGGACGGAATACTCGTATCCGTTTTCGGAAGCGTACTTAAATCCCGTCTGGACCGCACCGCCTATTCCCAAATTTACAGGAAGTTCCACGACCGTGCAGCTCTCCAGCTTGCGTGTGATTTCAGAAGTGTTGTCAACAGAGCAGTCGTTTATTATCAGAATATCATAGCCTTTTTTCTGATCAAGAATGTCATTTACGGCGTTCTTTATGTTTTCCGCCTCGTTAAAAGCGGGCACTATTATCAGTGTTCTATTCATTTGATCAGCTCCAGAACGCTTCTTTCATTTTCGGTAAGCTCTATTCCCTCAAGCTTTGCAATTTCCGCCTTGTTGTATTTTACGAACTCCTCATAATTCTTGAACTTCAAATAGAAATAAATATCAATGATTTTGGAATCATATTGAAGACTTTTCTGATAAACTGTTTCGTCTATTACACCATATTTTTTCAGCAGGGATTTTATATATAAATAATTGAAAATGTTATCATAATTCTTTTTTACTTCCATATTTATCCAAAATCCTCCAACATCCCTAATGAATTTATTCTCAATAAACGATAATGTATTTTCAATATTAAAACCCGAACTAATGTAATGAAGGAAGATGTAATATTTGAGAAATCTGATTGAGTGATTAATATAATTCCTGAAAAATTTATGCCTATGAGGATTTTTTGTTATAGCTTCATATTCTAACGACATTATTCTGTAAGCTCCAGAATAATCTTCTTCTTCCAAGAGTTTATCAACCGCCCTGGAAACTATTTCGTAATCAAGTCCGTTGTATTCTTCATTATAGTCGTAAACAGCATTGCAGTTATTTTCATGATATTTAAGGTTAAGAACCCAAGTGTTGAGAATAGAGAATAATATGAACAATCCCGTAAAAAGATACGCGGGTTTTGCGTTCCTCAATTTTTCACCCAAACCCAAAATGCCGGTTGAAAGGATCAAAAATATTCCGGTTGAAGGGACATAATTTCTGTGCTCAGCCGCAAGCTGAAGTCCGATAACAGAGGATTCCATCAAATGATTGATCAAAAAGAAAAATATCCCGAAACTAACTATCTTATATTTTTTTACATTTGCGGGCATGACTGAGAAGACAAATGCGGCAGCGATCAGAAATATTGAAACATAAGGCATGACCTGATATGGAGCGTTTAGCCAGTCGAAAGAATAAAGAAGATGGAATCTACCCACAAACGGGAACATCACAAGAGAAATATAATGCAGCAGTATCTTAGGCTCAATAAACAATCTCTGAAGAGGAGAAAATTCCCTGTTCGTGTAATTGTTTTGAAATAATGACCAGAGATTTGTGTCTGTACCTGATGAATAAAAGAAATAGATTATGGTAATTATTACGGGAATCGATAAAAATGCTATCAGTGTATATTTTTTGACCTTTCTTAAACTTGCTTCCCTGAAAAATGACCATTCGATGTATAATACTGAAGGCATTAAAAGCAGGCTGTTCTGCTTTGACATTAATGCGAAGATCACTGAAATGATCAGTCCCGAGAGTAGCTTTTTATTTGTGTTGCCATACCGTACCCTATGAGTTCTTAGCTTCAGATATAAATAAAGAGAGCAGAAATAAAATAAACCTGCCAGAGAAGTCATTCTCTGAACGATATATGTTACTGCTTGAACGTTTATTGGTGCCGTCAGCCAGAATAACGCAGTTAGAAAAGCCGTTATCTTTGCTTTGTTATTTTCAGTTCCGTATCCGTTCTTAAGTCCGGTGGTAACAACAAGTTCATGAATAAATAAATACAGAAAAATACCTGCAAGCAGATGAATTATTAAATTAACGATATGGTAACCAAAAATCTCATAGCCGCCTGTAAGATAGTTCAGCGAAAAAGAGATATAAGACAATGACCTGAAAAAAGTATTTCCTTTAAAAAATTCAGGATTAAAAATCCCATTCCTGATCCATTCATTATTGACGATGACTGGAAGATCATCGTACTGCCAGACCCCTTTGAAAGAGGGCAGATAAGCAATAACCGTGAGGATTATTAAAATTGCGATCTGCGTTTTGTTATTTTGGAGGATATTTTTCATAGACCTTTTAACCGTCCCGTATTAATAACTCAACAAGAATATATCTTATAAACGCCTGATATTCAAGCGAAAAAAGTTAAAAGCTTATTGATATTTTCATATATAATGTATAAATTTGGTTTTACCATTAATTTGATGGAGACGGGATGAAAGCCCTGTTCAGAATATTTATAATATTTGTTTCGATCACCCTTCTTATAATTATTTTTAGAAAAGTTGACATCTACAGGTTCCTCGAAGTATTTATAAATTTGAAACTAAAGTATTATATTACCGGCATATCAGTTATTTTGTCCACCCAATTCCTCTTTGCGTACCGCTGGAAGCTTACTATACTTAACGGTAAAAATTTAACCTATTCATCGCTTCTTTACAGAACCGTTACTTCTTATTTTTTCAACAATCTTTTCCTCGGCGTATTCGGAGGCGACTTTTATAAGGCAGTCAGGATCCGTAAGAACACGGGCAGGTTCTTTGCGTTGTTTTCTGTTGTATTTAACAGAATAATAAATACCTGCGCCGCCATGATTATACCTTTTTTACTGATACCTTTTGTTCGGGATGATTTTAACAAAAATCCTTTCCTATATTATTCTGCTATCATTTCAGGAATTCTTTTCTTCGGATTCATACTGTTTTATCTGCTCCGTCAAAAAATCACGGACATTATCTCAAAAAAATTCAAAAACATCCCCAATATTGAAATGATAAATGAAATAAGCCTGCCCAAAACGCTTCTTGTATCGCTTTTGATCCAATTCATAAATATTTCGGCACATTTTTTTTATGCTGTTTCTCTGGGAATTAGTATTGATTTCTTTAATCTTGCGGTTCTATACTCTGTCTCCGCGATCCTTTTGAGCATCCCTGTAAGCATCAACGGAATCGGTGTGAGGGAAGGAATCTTTATCTTTGCTTTCGGTTTCTGGGGTATTCCTGCGGAAAGTGCTTTGGCGTTTTCGCTTCTGTCCTTTTCAAGTCTGATTCTTTTCAGCATTATTGGAGGTAGTATTTTTGTCGGCGAAAACATTTTCAAAGTGTTCCGATCTGAAAATAAGCCTTCTAAGGACTTGGATTAAAATATTATTTTTCTTATATTTGAAGTAGTTATTTAAGGAGCCGGTAAATGAAGGAAATGACTGTAATAATACCCGCATTCAATGAAGAAAAAGCACTGGCTGATACAATAGGCAAACTACGGCCTTATGCTGAAAAGAACAACTGGAATATTCTTGTAATAAACGACGGCTCAACCGATAAAACTCATGATATCTTAAAAAATATTCCGAACATTAAACTGATCACCCATAAGATCAACCGGGGATACGGTGCGAGCCTGAAAACAGGATTGCTGAACACAGATACTGAACTTGCAGCTTTCTACGATGCCGACGGACAGCACAGGCCCGAAGATCTCGAAAAGCTCAAAAATGAATTAGATGATCAGGATATGTTAGTGGGAGAAAGGTCAAAAAACTCCTATAAAGCTGCGAACAGGGCATTTGGTAAATGGGTGCTGAAAAAAACAGCTGATTTTTTGAGCGGAAAGAAAATACCTGATCTGAATTCAGGTCTCAGGATCGTAAGACGAAATGTAATCTTGAAATATCTTGATCTTTTTCCTGACGGTTTTTCTTTCTCAACAACATCCACAATAGCTTTTCTTAGTGACAAAAGGCTTGTGGGTTATATTCCGGTGACAACGAACAAGCGGACAGGAAAAAGCAGCGTTAATCAGATCAGGGACGGATTTAATACTATTATGCTTATCTTGAGGCTGATAACATTATTCAATCCCATAAAAGTTTTCGTACCTGCAAGCTTATTTCTGGTCACAACAAGCATAATTTATGAAATTATCTGGGGATATATATTGAGTCCGCACCTAAAACTTCTTCCTGGAGCACTGCTGACTTTTCTTACCGGAGTGATAATTTTCTTCTTTGCCCTGATAATGGATCAGGTATCGCAATTGCGGAGAAACAGCATTGGAAGATAAAGACCTTTTCAATAAAATAGCTCTGAAATATGCGCAAAAGGATATATACCCCGTATCGCGAACCGTCCGAAAATTTCAGGTTGAGACACTGATCGGTATGATCCCTGACATTAATAACAGGATCTTCGATAATATTATTGAGATAGGATGCGGTAACGGCGCAAACTCTGTTTACCTTAAAAAATATTACAGAAAATATACCGGTGCGGATTTTTCAGTTGAATTGATCGAAATTGCCAAAAAATATTACACTGATAAAAATACATGCTTTATCTGTGAGGACATAAAGAACATTAAGCCTTCAGGATTCGATCTTATTGTGGGGATCGGAGTTCTGCATCACCTTCCAAATCTAAATGAGTACTTGGAACATATTACAAAGATCAGTAACAAAGATCCTTTTTTTATATTTCTTGAACCGCAGGGACAAAATCCGTTCATCCGGATTCTCAGATCAGTCAGAAAACTTGTGGACAGTTCCTATTCTAAGACACAAAGGTTTTTCTCAAAAAAAGATCTTGTAAATGCTTTCGAAAAAGCAGATCTTGAAGTTATAAAAATTAAATATACAGGATATTTTTCACCCCCGTTCGCCCAGGTTATTGTTAAGCCTGCATTTATTTTTTTACCTCTTGTAAAATTACTTATGATTGCTGACCTGTTTATTCAAAAATTCTTTCCGAATTGTTTAAGCTGGAACTTATCTGCAGCCGCAAGGAGGAAGTCTGAAGATTAATTCCTCAAAACTGGCACGCCTTTCTTTGTGGGCTCTCATGCTGATTTCCATACTTTGGATCGTGTGGCTTTCTCTGACTCCTATAATCGACAGGGACGCCCTCCGGTTTCACCTTTCATTTTCAAAACTATGGGCTGAAAATGACTTTCTTTTCTTTAGAAAGTGGTTCGCCTATTACGACCTGAATATGCTAAACTTGAACTACCTGTATATGCTGGTTTTTAAATTAGGACTGCCCGCTCAGGCGACAAAGATAATCCATGCTTCCTTTCTGCTTGCCGGCGGATACCTCATTTACAAATATTTTAAAGAAAAATACGGCTTTAACTGGGGTGCGGTTTCTTTTGTAATGTATATAACGGTTCCTGTCCATCAGAGACTCGCTTCTGAAGTTTATGTTGACCTGGGGCTTTTGTTTTTCTCGACGGCGGCGACGATATATTTTTTAAAATGGTTCGAATCAGATTTCAAAAATAAAAAATATCTCGTGATTTCGGCTCTCGGTGCCGGGCTTGGGTTCGGCACAAAATATAACGGTATGATAATAGCATTTTTCCTCACGCTTTTTACAGGTCTTGTTTTGTCGCGGGAGAGGAAAAATGATAAAGCCGCCTTAAAAACAATGGCTGTTTATGGCGCCATAATTTTAATTGCGGCATCCCCATGGCTGATACGGAATTTCATCAACTCCGGCAATCCCTTTTTCCCTTTATTCGGATCTGTTTTCAGCTCTTCTCTCACTTATTCGGATGTTATTGCCGAAGGTGAATTTGGAGAGACTGTCAACAGGATCATTAATGGCGGTGAAAATGTGTTTTCTCTTTTCCTGCTGCCTCTGCGGGTTTTTTTTCAGGGAAAAGATAATGATCTTCTAAGATTTGACGGTGTTCTTAATCCTTTCATGTTTTTGTTTCTTGTATTTATTTTCTTTCCGGGTTCAAAAGATGAAGATCTAAAAAAGAAGACCTTTTATCTTTTAGCGTTATTTTCCGTTATCTATCTTACTACTCTTTACTCCAACGATATCAGAACAAGGTACTTTATTCCTGTTCTGCCTTTGCTGGTAATATTAAATACATTCGGATTGAGAAACTTAAAATCTCTTAAGACTTCCCGCGCCTGGCTGTTCATATTATGTATTTTGTGCTTCGCATTTAATCTTAATTACGGAATTGAAAGGTACAGTTATCTGCATATGAATGACTTTATGCCTTTTTCAAAGATTTCAGCAGATAGATACCTCAGTAAATATCTTCAGGTCTATGATATCTCGCGGTACATTAATCAAAATACAAAAAAAGAGAGCGTTATATACGAAGCCATGACAGGCGGAAGAGGATTTTACATCGAAAGGACTTTTTATTGTGATACCGCTACACTCGACAGATATTTGTTCGAACTGGCAAAAAATGGTTCCCCAAAGGAAGGATACATCAAACATTTCAACAGCCTTCCTAATTCGGAATACAAAGCTACTCATCTCTTAATGAGGCCAAAAAACTTCATTCAGACCTTCATTGATATTAATTTTGATGAAAATGACCCCGAAAATGTTGAAAATAAAAAAAAGATCCGGGGTTTTGTTGATTTTCTCAACAGCATAAAAATACTCAAACACAACGATGATGTATATCTCTTTGAACTTTAAGCGCTTCTTAAAATAATTAATTTATTTTTCTTGACAAAGTGATTTTTTTTAGTTAGTTTGTTTACCAAGACCGTTGAAGTTCAAATGCGAGTTTCGACAAGGTTAAAAACAAAGAAAGAGGAGGTGAAAAAGATGAGAAAAGGTTTTACACTGATCGAGGTTCTGGTTGTGGCAGTTATCGTTGCCGTTCTGGCAGCAGTAGCTATTCCGGCTTATAACGGATACATCCAGTCTTCAAAAGAGAGAGTTGCTAAAAACACAGCAGGTACTATAGCAGCAGCAATAGCAGCTTATGTAGCTGACTGGCCAGGCCACAGCCCGCTCGCAACATATGATGTTGGCGGACAGGTCGTAGACGGACAGGGAGTCACTATTGTTCAGCTTCCTGATGATTACGGTTGCACAATTACCAACGCAGTTGTAACTGTTACGCACGTTGACAAAACGGCTTCAGACTCCGTAACTTGGGTTGTCGGATAAGCACTCTTTGACGA
>JAQVNT010000074.1 GCA_028702975.1 Candidatus Delongbacteria bacterium | reverse complement strand
TGCGGTTTGGTTCTTTCAAATTTTTCCTTAGCCATTCAATACCTCCGTTTATAAACTTAAATTTTAGCCGTTGTAAACATAACCGAATTTCTTGAGAGTTTTTTTTGTCTCTTCTTCGGTCATAGCCACAAATTCTTTGAATTCCATTGATGATGAAGCCCTTCCCTGAGAGAGGTTTCTAAGTCTGTTCGTGTAACCGAACATCTCTGAGAGGGGTACTGTAGCTCTGATGATCTGATATTCATTTTTAAGCACGAGGTCATCAACTTTTCCTCTTCTTGAGTTTATGTCGCCGGTCAGAGCTCCTACATATGAGAGAGGAGTATGTATCTCGACCTTCATAACCGGCTCAAGAAGCACGGTACCTGTTTTTGAAGCTGCTTCTCTGAATGCGAGACTTCCGCATGTCTTGAAAGCCATTTCTGAGGAATCTACAGGATGGTACGAGCCGTCAAGCAGTTCTACTTTCACATCCAGAACAGGATAACCTGCGATCGGGCCGGATGTCATCGAATCTTTTATACCGGCTTCAACAGCAGGTATGTATTCTTTTGGTATTCGCCCGCCTGTTACTTTATTAATAAAGACAAAACCGGAGTTCGGTTCGCCGGGACCAATATTCATGACCGCATGAGCGAACTGACCTTTACCGCCGGTCTGTTTTGCGTGCTTATAATCTATTCTTATTTCTTTTCTCAGCCTTTCTTTATATGCGACTTGCGGAGCTCCGACATTTACCGAAAGACCGAACTCTCTCTTCAGCCTGTCGATTATTATATCAAGATGAAGCTCTCCCATACCCGATATTACAGTCTGCCCGGTTTCTTCGTTGAATTTGATCACGAAAGTCGGATCTTCTTCTGAGAGTTTGAGCAGAGAATCCGTAAGCTTATCCGAATCCATTTTGGATTTCGGCTCGATAGCCTGATGGACGACCGGAACGGGAAATTTCAGAGTTTCAAATCTGATCCTTTTGTTATTGTCGCACAGAGTATCACCGGTTCTTGTTGACTTAAGACCGACCACAGCAACAATATCACCTGCCTGACACAACTCGAGATCTTCCCTCTTGTTTGACATCATTCTGAGTATTCTTCCGAGTCGCTCTTTCTTCATATTATGCGAATTGATAACTGCCTCACCGACCTTAGCTCTGCCTGAATAGACTCTGAGATAGATCAGCTTTCCGACATATGGATCGGTCATCACTTTGAAAGCGTATGCGGAAAATGGTTCGTCCGGAGAGGGTTTTCTGTAAACAACTTCTTCAGAGTCAGCCTTAAAACCTGAATATTCTGCTGTGTCTAGAGGTGAAGGAAGGTAATCGATCACTCCGTCAAGAAGAGCCTGAACCCCTTTATTCTTGAATGAAGATCCGCAGAATACAGGAACAACCTTGAGATCCAGAGTCGCTTTTCGAAGAGCTTTCTTTATTCTTTCTGTAGAAATCTCTTTACCTTCAAGGAAAAGTTCCATAATTTCATCGTCATATTCAGATATAGATTCCAGCAGCGTTTCCCTATAGCGCATTGAAAGATCTTTCAGGTCTTCAGGAACGTCTATCTCTTCGAATATCAGTCCGTCGTCCTGTCTGTACATTCTTGCCTTAAGTCTAATAAGATCGATCACTCCTGCGAACATCTCTCCCGTACCTACAGGTATCTGTACTGCTATCGGGTGAGCTCCGAGCCTTTCAACGATCATATCGAGAACATTATAATAATCAGCTCCGACTCTGTCCATCTTATTGACGAATGCTATCCTCGGAACTTTATAGTGATCTGCCTGCCTCCATACTGTCTCCGACTGAGGTTCAACGCCGCCTACGCCGCAGAAAAGACCTATCGCGCCGTCAAGCACTCTGAGCGACCTTTCCACTTCGACGGTAAAATCAACATGCCCCGGAGTATCGATTATGTTTATCGAATGATCTTTCCATTCGCATGTAGTAGCCGCTGAGGTTATCGTTATTCCCCTTTCCTGCTCCTGGGGGATCCAGTCCATTACAGCCGTACCTTCGTGAACCTCTCCGACCTTGTGAACCTTTCCTGTATAGAAGAGTATTCTTTCGGTCGTAGTGGGCTTACCGGCGTCAATATGGGCCATGATCCCGATATTTCTGAGTTTGTCAAGGGTCATAATTTTTTAGAACCTGAAATGAGCGAAAGCTTTATTGGCTTCGGCCATTTTATGCATGTCTTCCTTTTTCTTTACGGATGCGCCTTCATTCTTGAAAGCAGCCAAAAGCTCGTCGGCAAGTTTTACGGACATTGATTTTCCGCTTCTTTTTCTGGAGTTCGCTATGACCCACCTTATCGCCAGAGCTTCTTTTCTTTCAGACCTGATCTCAAGAGGCACCTGAACGTTCGCTCCCCCGATCCTTCTTGATTTAACCTCAAGTACCGGTTTCACATTTTCGATCGCCTGCCTGAAAACTTCATGGCCTTTTTTGCCTTTTTCTTTCTGTTCAATTATATCCATTGCCGAGTAGAATATACCTTCGGAGATGGCTTTCTTGCCGCTTTTCATCATGTTGTTGATAAAACGGGCTATCACCAGATCCTTAAACATCGGATCGGGCAGGATTTTTCTTTTGATTGCCTTGGATCTTCTGGACATTTAATTCCTCTGTTCGTTTACTTTTTTGGCAGCTTTGCCCCGTATTTGGAGCGAGCTCTCAGTCTTCCTGTAACGCCTGCGGCGTCCTGGGTTCCCCTGATGATGTGATATCTCACACCCGGGAGATCTTTTACTCTTCCGCCTCTGATTAGTACAACGGCGTGTTCCTGCAGATTATGTCCCTCACCGGGTATGTAAGCCCATACCTCCATTGAGTTCGAAAGCCTGATCCTAGCTACTTTTCTCAGTGCTGAATTAGGCTTCTTGGGCGTCATAGTTGTTATCTTTGTACAGACGCCTCTTTTTTGTGGACAACCCTGCATGGCAGGAGATTTAGTTTTTTTCTTGATCGCTTGTCTACCAAATCTCACTAATTGGTTGATTGTCGGCATTAACTTTCTCCAATTATAATCTTTTCTATGTTAATAGTTTCAGTTACGAACCATCCTCTCTCACTAAACCGCAGGCATGAAATCACGCTTGTTTTCGTTGCGTGAAAACCCTGCAATTTTGCGGAAAACGAATATAACAATATTAAATTTCAAAGTCAATATCTTTTTTTAAAAAAAACGCTTTATTTTGAAATTATTTGTCAAGTTCTGTCACATCAGTTCCAGGAAAATAAAATTCGAGGATCTCGTCAAAATTTTTACCTGAATCTGCCATCCCGCACGCCCCTATCTGGCACATACCTGTTCCGTGACCGAAGCCCGCGCCTTTGAAAACGAAAACGGAAGGAAATCCGTCTTTGTCATTATCTCTTTTTTCAACATAAAAATTGCCGCTGTATAGAGGCGGCTTGGACAGTTTCTGCCTAATATTTAATTCCTTATTAATAGTGACCGAACCGGCTGATCCTGTAACTTTAACGGATATAGCCTTACCGGAAGACCCTCTTGAGGTCACAGAAATATCCTTCAGCTTACCAATGTTCTTACCTGTTGTTGACTTAATTATCGACTCGAGTTTCTGGCTGGTATAACTTTTTTCCCATCTGTAATACTTTTTTGCGAAGCCCAGTTTGTTTGCCGACGGTTTGCCGTTGAGGTTGCAGTATGAATCTGGCGTTGAGTTTATCCATTTTCTGAAATTATTCTCGTTTTTCAGATCTCCGTAACTGAAACTTCCTGACGGCGAGCATGGCTTTGCTTTGAGATAGGGCAGTGCGGCGGAACTCCAGATCACATCGTTCGATTCAAGATATCCTCCGCAGACAGAATGGAAAAGAGCCTCGACGGGCTTTCCTTTATAAGCCAGAATGAGCCCTCTTGTTTCGTCAACGGCTCTGCTGGTAGCTTCTGTTATTTTGTCTATACCTGTATATACCTGAGAATAAACATCGCTGGAAAGCGAATAAGGTTTATCCTTATACTTTCTGCCGACCTTCGAGAATATATTTGTTCTGGCGAGAATAGCCTGAGCCTTCAAAGCCTCCATAGGCGATTCCGATGACATCTCAGAAGGCACAACGCCGTATAAATACTGCTCTATGCCCACATCGTTTACAACTGTAATTCTGCCGTTTATATTAAGAAATTCCAGATCGCCTTTGTAACTTCTGGATTTTGTATCCTCCCAATGCCATCCCTTGCCTGACTGAACTTTACCTATCCTGACGAATGACGATATCTGATCCGGTTTGAATATAAGATCGCCCGTCACTTTTATCATTTCGCCCGTTTCAGTATTTTCAAAATCCAGTTCTTCTCCATGCGCGGTTATTTTCCAGCTGCCCTGCGATTTCTTCTTCGTAAATATTACTTTCCCTTTGCTCGATATAGTGTAAAGACCTGAACAGCTGAAAAGGATCTCGCTTTCTCCGTCCATTATCCCGACCCTGACCGATACTTTTTTTTCAGGCATTTCGATCTCAGGCTGAATTTTCTCGATCTTTTTTTCCGGCTCAGGTACTTTCATTTCTGAAATTATCTTTTCTCTTATGGGAATATTTTTCTCGTGCGCGACGGGAGTGCAGCCTGTGAAGATCATCACAGATATCAAAAATATCAATAAGTTTCTCATCGGATTGATCGCATCTGCGGAAGAAAAGGAAGGAGGGTTGTTTCTACTCATATTGATTGAGCTGCTGTATCCTCTTTAAAATAAGAAGAAGCTCTTTATTTCGGAAAGGTTTGGTTATGTAGCCGTCCGCACCCAGGTTTAGCGCTTCGGTTGTTGTGTATTCCTCTGCGAAACCCGTCATTATGACAGCCGATATATTGTTATACTTTTCCTTGATCACTCTTAGAAGCTCAAGCCCGTCCATTTCAGGCATCTTCATGTCTGTTATAACGAGATCGACCTTATTTGCTTCTATCACTTCAAGAGCCTCTCTGCCGTTTTTAGCGGTATAGCATTTGAATTCTTTTTCTTCAAAAAAGGTTTTAAGCATTTTGAGCATATTCTCTTCGTCATCTACTATTAGTATACTGAATTTATTCATACTGCCGTCCCTTTTTTTAAAATTATCATTAAAACGATCCGCACTTATAATATAAATACCTCGAACTGACAAATCAATAGAAAAAAGGTCAAATTCTCAAATATTCGTACTTGTTCCTCATTTTTTTGAAAAGAAGGATCACCATCGATGCCGTCATAACACCCGTTATCCAGCCTGATATGATATCTGAAGGATAGTGAACTCCAAGGTAGGGCCTGGATAAACCAATAATAGCTACCGCGAGGATCAATGCAGGTATAAGTTTTTTGTAAAAATATCCGAATACCACTGCGGCGGATATAGAATTGGAGGCGTGAGAGGATACGAATGAAAATGACGATTTATAGGACGATATCCCGTCCGTTAAGACCCATATACCTGACTTCACTTTGTAAAAAAACAATCCTTCAAGTACCTGACACGGCCTGGGCCTGGCAAAAATAGGTTTTATCACCCTTGATGTTACTATGTCCGACAAAGATGCGGCGATTATGGCCATAATGGAGATCACTATCAGCTTTCTGAGCTTTCCATTACCCTGTTTTTTTAAAGTAAACCCTATAAATGCAAGTACCGGAACCAGTACGAGAAGCGACATCCTGTCCGAAAAAAACACGAAAATAATATCCAGAACATCATTCCTGACCGTTCTGTTAATAAAAAAAAGTGATTTCTCATCAAATTCATACAGAAACTGCATTTTTAGCGAATTTCCTTATTGTATCCTTTAAAATTCCTCCGCACATCTCAACCGCGTGCCTGAATTCCGCATCCTCTTCTCTTACCGGCAGTTCGATCTTTAGCGTCTTGTTCTCTTCGGCAATACTGAGCATTTCCGATATGATATCGTTACACATCGAAACATCGGGGTTTTCAGGCAAACTGTATGCGTTTAGCCTTAAAGTGTTTTTTAATCCTGAAGTAAATGAGGGCATGAAATAACCCGACAGCTTTCCCTTATCGGCAATAACCTTCCAGTTCTGCTCGCTCAAATACGAATCGTCCAGATAGTCCTGATATATTTTATCAGGCTGACCGCACTGAAAGACCGTGCAGGCGGGATCGTGCGAAGCTACAAGTCCGAACCTGGTTTCGGGATCATAACCTGTTATATCCTTAAAATTTTCGTTCGGCTCACGGTCTGAAGATGTAGCGGTACCCGGTCTCAATTCGTATTCGTACAAAGTACTATATTTACCATAGCCGTGTTTTATGCACATTTTCTCCATCGATTCCGCCATTCCGTCCTCACTCTTTAAAGAGATCTCCAGTGCGTCGGTTATGCGCGGATAATACAGTTCGTCATCGAGAAATTCAAATATCAGGTCCAGAGCGTTCCCGATCTTTGCTTCATCAGCTTCCGCCCGCCTTCCCATATCAGGCTCCTTTTCCCACAACCTTCTTGTGTTATTCCTGAATATCTCTACTCTCAGGTACGGAATACCTCCGTCTCTAACTACAAAGTAGTCGCCTTCCCTGGCTGCCCCGGATTCGAACATCCTCTGAAGCTGATATGAATACGCCCCTTCCTCTTCAGCCGAGGAGAAATCTCTGAAAAAATCTCCCGCTGTTTTATGCCTGATCACTTCAAGTTCCATTTATTTCCCGAATCTGAATATTATTACATCTCCGTCCTGAACCACATAGTCCCTTCCTTCAAGCCTTGCCTTACCTTTAGCTTTGGCGGCATTCCTGTCGAAACCGCATTCGACAAAATCTGAATAAGAAATAACTTCCGCTTTAATGAATTTTTTTTCGAAGTCAGTATGAATAACGCCTGCTGCCTGAGGTGCTGTCATTCCGAGCCTGATATTCCAAGCCTTGACCTCGATCTCGCCTTCAGTAAGAAATGTACTCAGCCCGAGAAGACTGTATGTTTCTCTGATAAGGTTGTTCAGTCCCGCCTCTTCAAGCCCGTAATCTTTCAGAAATTCCTGTTTTTCTTCATCTGTCAGAACTGAAAGTTCCGCTTCGATCTTTCCGCAGATCTTGACAACTCCGCAGCCTGTTCTTGATGCGATCTCCCTGACAGAGGTCGTGTAATCTGAATCTTTACCTGAAACCAGCTCATCCTCCGAGATGTTGCAGACGAAAATGACGGGCTTCAAAGTAAGAAGGTTCATGTCTCTTAGAAGTTCTACTTCCCGCTCCGAAAGATCGAGAACTCTCGGATGCTCAAGTTCAGACATTTTTGCGAAGAGTTTTTCGTATAGCGGAAGAAGGTCCATTGCTTCTTTGTTGCGCGCTTTGGCCAGTTTCTCGTTCTTGGAGATACGGTTCTCGACAGTCTCGAGGTCTTTTATTATCAGCTCCGTCTCTATCGTTTCAATGTCTCGCGCGGGGTTGACGGTCTTGTCAACATGTACGACATTCTCGTCATCAAAACAGCGTACAACATGCAGAATGGCATCGACCAGTTTGATGTCGCTTAAGAACTTGTTCCCCAGCCCTT
>JAQVNT010000073.1 GCA_028702975.1 Candidatus Delongbacteria bacterium | reverse complement strand
CAAGCCGGTAAATTTCGAAAATAATTTTCTCGGAGCCGTGTCTCTGATCGAAGATGTTCATTATGTGAGATCCGCTCAAAAACATTTTGTGATCATGCTTGGGATATTTGCAGGACTTTTATTTTTGCTTGGGTTTTTCATTAAATACCAGATAGTTACACCGGTTGAAGAATTATTGGATGGAATACGGAACGTTTCAGATCAGGTAGATACCGGACATCCGATCGAGCCCTTAAATATTCACGGTGCAGGTGAAATAGGACGCCTGGCCGACGAGTACAATAAGATGGCTTCAAATCTCGGCAGAAGTTTTTCAAGAATCAAGTATCTTCAGAATTATCTGCTGAACATTTTCGAGTCTATGCCTTCGGGTTTGATCGCTGTGGATGACCGTGGAAGGATAACTCATTGGAACAGAAACGCAGAGAAATACGCGGAGGACCGTATTTATGCGGGAGAAGAAATATGGAAAGCGGTAAAGGAACTTAAATTGTATCAGAACGATCTTCATAAGTACATTAGCGAGAGGAACCATATCGAATTGAGCAGAGAGCCTGTGAAGAACGGAGAGAAAAAGAACCTGAACATACACATGTTCCCTCTGGTCGCGAACGGAATAAAAGGAAGCGTGATAAGGATCGATGACATTACGGATATCAAGAAAAAGGAACAGCAGCTGATCCAGGCTCAGAAAATGGAGACTATCGGAACGCTCGCAGGCGGAATAGCGCACGATTTTAATAATATACTAAGCGGTATCGTCGGTGTCGTATCAATACTTAAATATCGGATCGACAGAAATATGGAAATACCCCGGGAACAGCTCGAAGAATATCTGGATATAATGGAAAAATCGGGGATGCGGGCCGGAGATATTGTTCAGAGGCTGCTCACCCTTTCGAGGAAGCAGAATACGCTTTTGGAGGCCGTTAAAATTTCCGAAGTGGTCTCCCAGGTGATCAAAATATGTTCAAACACATTTGATAAAAGGGTTAAAATAAGCGGAGTAAATCTTAAAAGTGATTCTTCGATACTTGCGGATTTTACTCAGATCGAACAGGTAGTGCTTAATCTTGCTATAAATGCGAATCACGCGATGACTATTATGAGAAAAGAGAACGAAAAATTCGGCGGTGAACTCACTATAGAAATAAGAGATGATATTCCTGAGGATGAATTGAGCATGGTCAGGAAACCGAACGATGCAAGGGCATATACAGGCATCAGCATAAAGGATACCGGAGTAGGTATGGACGGCTCGGTGATAAAACAAATTTATGAACCGTTTTTCTCAACAAAAGACAAAAGTCTCGGAACCGGTCTCGGACTAACTATAGTTTACAATATTGTAACACAGTTCGGAGGTTTAATAGATATAGATTCAGTGCCGGGTTCAGGAACCGATTTCAGGCTCTATTTTCCAAAATCTGATAATGTCGCCGAATATAACGGAACTGATGAAAGTGTGCTGTTGAAAAAAGGGTCGGGTAAAATACTTGTCGTTGATGACGAGGCGGTGCTCAGGGAACTTTCCGGATCGATGCTCGGTCAGGCGGGATATACAGTAGTTACAGCTTCAGGCGGTAGAGAAGCGCTGTCTGTTTACAGAAAAATGAAGGACGAGATAATTTTAGTGCTGCTGGATATGATAATGCCTGATATTGACGGGAAAGAAACTTACAGGGAGTTGGTTAAGATCAACAGAGATGTTAAGGTGATAATGACTTCCGGATTCGCAAGAGATAAGAGGATCGAGGATGTTCTTTCCGAAGGAGCTAATGATTTTATACAAAAACCCTATACAATTTACAAACTGACTGATATAGTTTACGGAGTAATTCACAATGAACAAAATAGAAAGACACCTTCCTGATTGGATAAAAATTGATTTCAGGCATAACAGGGATGTTCTTGAAATTAAAAAAGAATTAAGGAGCAAACACCTTCACACTGTATGCGAGGAGGCGAGATGCCCGAACCTTTCAGAGTGTTTCGGCATAAAAAAAACTGCGACATTCATGATACTGGGAGACAGATGTTCCAGAAACTGCAGATTTTGTAATATCAGGCATGAGAAACCTGTGGAAGTGGACAATGGAGAGCCGGAAAATATAGCGTTAATGGTAAAAGAACTCGGGCTCAGGCATGTGGTTATAACTTCAGTAACAAGAGATGATCTGCCCGACGGAGGCTCGGAGCATTTCGTTAAAACTATTCAGGCAGTGAAGAACCTGACCGGCGCGACAGTAGAAGTGCTCACTCCG
Organism: Candidatus Delongbacteria bacterium; assembly: GCA_028702975.1. Classification (GTDB taxonomy): domain Bacteria; phylum UBA4055; class UBA4055; order UBA4055; family UBA4055; genus UBA4055. The sequence goes on along the minus strand of JAQVNT010000073.1, from coordinate 5,446 downwards.
GATTTTATGGGAGACATAGCGGCAAGAAAAAGAGTTTCTGATGCCCGCCCTGAAATATTCAATCACAATGTGGAGACAGTAAAAGAACTGTATTCCACTGTCAGGCCTGAAGGTAATTATATGCGGTCCGTCGATTTTCTTAAAGGAATAAAAAAGGACAGCAAAAATGTTCTTTCAAAATCGGGCATCATGGTCGGTCTGGGAGAAACTGAAGATCAGCTTAAAAAATTACTCGGAGATCTTGCCGAAGCGGAAATCGATATCTTTACATGCGGACAATATTTAAGGCCTTCAAAATTCAACATAGAGGTTCGTGAGTACAGATCGGAGGAGTGGTTCGAAAAATTAAGAGAAACCGCTCTCTCATTCGGAATAAAATATGTTTATTCATCGCCTTTCACAAGAAGCTCATATAACGCAGCGGAAATAATTTCTATGATAAAAAGGTCTGACCGTAATGATTGAAATAACCGGAGAAATACCTTTTTGGTTCAAAGGCGAAGACAATACTGTATCGGTTTACTCGTCGGCGCGTATTTCCAGAAATTTTTCAGGATTGAATTTTCCTTCTTCGCCGGGCTACAATTTATTCAGATCTGTTGAAAAAAAGACAGATGATGTTATTTCTCAATTCCTGATTTCCGGAAGGATCAGAAAATTTCCTTTGTCAGCTTTACCCCAGGAAGAAATCCTGAGGCTGAAAAGACTCAGGGTTATTCCCGAGAAGAGAAATGACAGTCTGGCTAAGTTCACGCTGTATTACGACAATGATAATTCAGCCTATCTGCTGACGAACTATATTGACCATCTCACTTTCTTTTCGCACTCTCAGGGAATGAATATAACATCCGCTTTTAAGAACTGTAAAAATTTCTCCGACCTTTTTAATGATGCGGGAATTGCGCGGGACCCGAAAGGGAACTTCATAACGTCGGGAATAGATTATTTTGGATCGGGGCTGAAATGTTTTTCAGTCCTGTCATTACCCGTCTGCAGGCTTGCCGGTAAGATAGATGAGATAAGATCGTCTATTGAATATAACGGAATGTCAGTTCAAAAATATTTCAGGTCCGAAGAAAAATTTATATCAATAATATCGAACAGAGATTCATATTCCAAATCCGCAGAATCGATCCTTAGAGATTTTAAAAAGGTTTTGAGCGAATTGAAGAAATATTCCTCAGGACTTCTTGAAGATATTGACAGGGATCAACCTAACCTAAGTTCAGAATGCCTCGAAATAATTAATTCAGAACACTTGACATTTAATGATTTTATTAAGATATATGATGTAGTTTCCTTTCTGAAGATAAAAGGAAGGATAAAATTCAGCATCTCCGGGCTCAACAGGGTTCTGGTCTTACTGATGCAGCAGTCCGCGGGTGAAGTTGCCGGGGGAGCGATAAAGAGAACATTGACAGATGATCTCTTTAACAAAATAAGAAAAACACTTAAAAACGAGGTAATAAAATGAACCTGATGCCATTTGTGATTCTGATAGTTATGTTTCTGCTGGGAATAAACGGCAAGACAAGAGGAGTCGTGAATTATAAATTCCCTATCGAGAGAATAGTTTTCACGCTTGCGATAATGCCTTACGCTGCCGTATTTATTAAAGCAAAACTTACTGCATTCATGCCCGAAATGGTGGCCGCCATATTAGGTGTTCTCGTCGGGCTCGTTGTCGTATTCGCGATAATCAGCTTTATATACGGAAGAATAGCGAAAATACCAGAATATGAAAGCACCGGCGCGGACAAAGCTTTCGGTTTCATAGGAGGGGTGATAAGGGGTTTTGCCGTTATGTGTGCGATAATTATGCTGTATGCTGTTATCTTTGCGGATATCCTTCTCCCGAAAATGGTAACAATGAACATGAAAGAAAATTTTGCTAATAACAGGATCGAGAACTCTATTGAATACTACAGGTACACCGTATATAAAGTCTATGCAAAAGCGAAATCTTCTAATGTCGCCGATCTGACTTCAACTACAAAGAATTTTTACAGCGGTAAAACGGAAATAGATATGAAGAAAGGAGCGCAAGAGAATTTTCAGAAAAAGACTATAGTTGACACGACAGTACCGGGCTATGTTAGATGGAGCACACGAGATTATACTCCAGATCCGGTAAAACCTGCCGAACCGGTAAAAGAAAAAAAATAAATATAGGGGTAAATTATGCCTGAAATAATTGATGTATTCGCAAGAGAAGTTCTGGACTCAAGAGGAAACCCCACGATAGAGGTGGAGGTCTTTCTTCAGGACGGATCAAAAGGTAAAGCTATCGTTCCTTCCGGAGCATCGACAGGTGAGCATGAGGCCTGCGAACTCAGGGACGGGGATAAGAAACGATATATGGGAAAGGGCGTTCTTAAGGCTGTTAAGAACGTTAACGAGATAATCGCGCCTGAAGTCATAGGTTACTATGCGACCGAGCAGGCTGTGATCGATAAACTGATGATCGAACTGGATGGAACGCCCAACAAGGTCAAGCTGGGGGCGAACGCCATACTTGGCGTTTCCATGGCCGTGGCCAGGGCAGCCGCCGAATCGAGAGGCCTTCAGCTGTACCAGTACCTCGGAGGCGTGAACGCAAAAAGGATACCCGTTCCTATGATGAACATTATGAACGGAGGCTCCCACGCGGACAACAATGTCGATCTCCAGGAGTTCATGATCGTTCCCTACGGAGCGGAAAACTTTAAAGAATCCCTGAGAATGGGAGCCGAAATATTTCACACGCTGAAGGGTATCCTCAAGAAAAAGGGTTTAAGCACAGCTGTAGGCGATGAAGGCGGCTTCGCACCCAACCTGAAGTCGAACGAGGAAGCTCTCGAGCTTATGATGGAGGCGATCACCGCGGCGGGATACAAGCCCGGAGAGCAGGTTCTTATCGCCCTCGATCCCGCGGCAAGCGAGTTTTATGACAAGAAAGCCAGAAAATACAATCTCGATTCCGAAAAGAAAAAACTCACTTCGATGCAGATGGTCGAATACTACATCAAGCTCGTAAAAAAATATCCGATCTTCTCGATAGAGGACGGAATGGCCGAAGACGACTGGGAAGGCTGGAAGATGATGACCGACAAGCTCGGTAAAGACATCCAGCTTGTAGGCGACGATCTCTTCGTAACGAACATCAACAGGCTCAAGATGGGGTTCGATAAAAAGGTTACGAACTCGATACTGATAAAACTGAACCAGATCGGGACCGTGACCGAGACCATGGAGTGCATAGAGACTGCGTTCAAAGGCGGATATACAACGGTGATCTCCCACAGGTCAGGTGAAACCGAAGATCCTTTCATTGCAGATCTCGCAGTAGCTGTGAACTCCGGCCAGATAAAGACAGGGTCATTATGCAGAACGGACAGGATATGCAAATATAACCAGCTGTTGAGAATTGAGGAAGAACTGGGAACCGCTTCCGTATTCGGTCTTGATCTTAAGAACAGGAACATCACAAAAGTAAAGAATTAGAAAATGCGGGAGGTTTAAGATATCTTGCGGGTGGAATAACCATACAAAGATAATATTCCTGTTTTTTCTTTCGGCGCTTTTTGCTTCATGCGTATTGATGCCGCCTGCCAGGCAGGGAAGAACTGCCGAGGTCAGGAAGACTGAGGTCAGCAGGGAAATAACGCTGGACGCCATCGACATCATCATAACAGAGGATCCGGGAGATTCAAGGATAATCGAAATATACAAAGACGAAGTTCTGGATAACTGCGAGAGAAGATTTATCGACATGACCGGTTATTACAGGAACGGCGAACTTCTGGCGGCTAAATTACTCTTCGACAACATACTCGAATCGCTTGAATACCTCTACGGCGACAGGAAAGTATCGGATACCGAAATGCTGAAGGACTTCTGGAACGAGTTCAGCGATCAGAGCATTAAAAACTCCGGAATAGACATTTTCGGCATTTACAACTCCCTCTACCTCGACGAATCTCTCTTTACAAAAGAAGAACCCTCAAACGAACTAGTGATCGAAAAAACTGAAGCCCGGGTGATAAAGCAGAACAATCCCGGTTTTTTATATGTTGAGGAAAAAGTGAGAGAGTTATTTTCGGCTTCTGCGGAAAAAGCTTCCGATGATTTCATCAGGCTGGTTTACGAAAGTTATAATAATTACCTCTCGGATAAGATAGGCATCAAGGAAACCTACATACGATCACAGAAATACAATAATTTCATAAAAACGAAGCTGAAAGACAACGGACTGGATGAAATATATTCATACATTCCTGCAGTTATGACATCTTTCTACGAAGGTTCAAAGAACGGGAGCATCTGGAGAGTCGAGAATATTAAGGAATACAGAAGCTTCAGGAACAATACCGGTGCTTCAACTGCTCTTGTAATAAAAAAGATAAAAGAGCTTTCGGAGAAGAAGAACGAATTCAGGATAATAGCCACGATACTTGAGGAAGAAAAGTACAATTTGAGTAAAAAAGACCTTGTGAAAGATATTTATACGGACAATTTCGCAAATTTTACTGCAATGACGATAATACTTTCGAATCCCGTCGTACACGGTTTTGAAGGGGTCGATCTTGACGGAGGAGAGGAAAGTAAATATTTTGCTTCATACGAGGATTATATCAAGAACCCGTCAAAATTCAAACCTCAGACAAGTTCAAAAACAACTTCGTCCTCAGGCGCTAAATACTCCAAATCGTTCATAAGGATAATGTACAAAGTTCAGAAAGGCGATAATCTCGATAAGATAGCCGATCTGTTCAAAGTGAGCGTGAACGACCTGAAAAAATGGAATCCGAATGATACAGCTAAAAAATATCTTTATCCCGGCATGAGTCTCTATGTTCAGGGCGATAATTTTCAGTATTATGTAGCAAAAAGCGGGGATTCGATAGGAAAGATAGCTTCGAAATTCGGAATGAGCGAGGGTGATTTTAAAAAAATTAATACGCTCAGCAGGAATACGATATATAAAGGCAGAAAATATATAGTCAGGAAAAGGTAAGATGGCTGAAGGACTTCTTTTAAAAAAAAGCGGCAGTAGAGCAGGACTGATAGTTCTTATCGATCCGGACAAGATAAGCTGTGAAAATATTGGATCTAAGATAAAGATTTTTGAAGATCAGGGTGCGGATGCCTTTTTTTTCGGAAGCAGCCAGCCTGTAAAGAACGACATCCACTCTATAGCTAAAACTATCAGAGAAACCGCGAACATTCCGCTGATACTCTTTCCCGGGTCATCCGAACAGGTTACACCGCACGCGGACGGGATACTTTTTATAACACTCATAAGCGGCAGGAACCCGGATTACCTGATCGAGCACCATGTGAAAGCGGCTCCGTTCGTCAAAAAAATGGGACTGAAGGTGCTGCCGACAGCGTATCTGCTGATCGAGTGCGGGTACAGAACATCGGTCGAACGGGTGAGCCGCACCCAGCCGCTGCCCGCTAATAA
>JAQVNT010000072.1 GCA_028702975.1 Candidatus Delongbacteria bacterium | reverse complement strand
CGCAATTAAAAAAAACAAACTGAATTTACTCCAAAGACGGTTCAAAGTCAATTAATTTCAAAAATATTTTGTTTTATTACGAATCCGGACTTATATTACTTTCAAAATGAAAACAAACCCGGGAAGAGCGCCGAATGCGAAAATTCCGTTTTATAAATATTCATCCTTTGACTACGGCTGTTGCGGTTTTAGGTATTTGTAGTATGTCGAAAGGAGCAGATTATGATTTTACACTTATTGTTGATTCGACTTTACCTGGTGGAACAACGCCTGTAAAGAATGGACAAGTTTCTGTGGAGAATTTAACTGCAGGAATTGGACCGATGGTTCAAAATTACGATGGTAATGGTATGGCGACATTTGCTATTTCTGGTATTGAGACAACAATTCCAATAAAGTATAGTTTATCCAAAAGTGGAAATGATATTATGTTACAAGTTCCAAATGCTTCTAATTTTTATGTTGAAGCAATTAACCTTAAGAGTCAAAAAATTCCTGTTAAACAAAATCAACAAGGTTCAAATTTAAATTTAAATTTCGATGGAGTTGCTTCAGGTTGGTATGGTGTTACTGTTTTTCCTGAAGGAGATAATCCTTTCAAGGTTAGTTTTGTTAAAAAAGATAACGTTATTGTTGGAACATCTAAAGGAGAATTTAAGAGTAGAAGAAAATCGGTAAAATCAGAAAATAATACATCTAAAGGTGTGGATACTTGGAGAATTATTTCTACTCCTTTTGCTAATGCTAATTTTATGCCTGACACGCTTTATGTCTATAAAGATCCTGCTACTTTACAAAGTACTGAATTCTGGGAGAACACTTGTGATGTGCTTCCTAATGAAAGATATCTTGAAGGTACGTTTAGAGATGTTAAAAGTAAAGAACGTATGGCTAATGTTGATTTAAGTTTGAAGAAGAAAACTTCTTCTGGTTTGGTTGATATTGCAAATACCGTAACTGATGCTAATGGGGAGTATTCCTTTTTAGTAGATTTGAGTTCTATTGGAACTGATGAGGATTTATTCTTATTTAGTTCTAAAGCTGGTTATGAAAATTCTTTTGAATGGGAAACTGGAACTCACTTTGATGCTCAAATTGATAAAATTCAAAAAAGTTCTTATCCTTCTAGAAAGGTTTTTGATGATGATGCTGTCTTAGATGGAAAGAATAATTTTAGATGGAAATTTAATCACACTGTAAATGTGGATTCTTTAAATCAAATTTTGGATGAGCCTGTTGATTCGTTGAAATTGGATTATGTTAAACTTCCTGAGTTAGGTGGTTGGACTTTTACTGATCAAAACGGCGTTAATTTTGGTGAAGCTGAAATTGTTGCTGAACAATCTGCACTTGGTTATGACATTGGTTCGTTTGATGTGAAGCAAGCTTTTGCTACTCAAGGTTATTTTTTGAATGTTCCTGTTAATACTGGAAAGAAAACTAAGGTTTATTTTATGAAGGAAAGTGAAGATCCTACTTATGGTTTCCGTCCTGATGAGATTCCTTATGGGATTGAGTTGTTGAGTGAGTTTACTCGGTTTAATTCTGGTCTTGATGTTACGGATACTTTATGGTATGATGTTCTTGCAGAAAAACCTACAACTGGCGATTATGTAGTTGTTAAGAAGGACTCTCCTGAAGCGCATTATTTAGATGAAGATGATGAAAATATTATTAGAAATGGACATATGTTTCAAAAAACACTTGACAAAGGAAGTATTTCTTCGTATCTTTCCCCTAGTTCGAGAACATCAACATTAAAGGAGTACCAAAGAATGTTTAGTAACGACATACCTGTAGGAACAAGAAGTAGTGTTATGCAAGGAACTGCAGCAGAACCTTCTAAGGCAGATTTTGGAGAATTTCAAGTTAACAATCAATTTGATGAACCAAATATGTATTGGCACAATAGCAGTACTAAAGGAAATACCTTCACAGATCCATTTCAAATAATTTATGGAAAGAAATAAATAATTTTTTCTTTTTTCAATTTTAAAAAATAAATTAGCTTTTAAACCGCCCGATGAGGCGGTTTTTTTATTGTTGAGAATTATTTTTCTTGACATTGTAACGAAAATTATGCATATTAACCGTCGTGTTGTTAATGTGCAAGTAAAACGGGTTGGAAATGGATTTTATTAGCAAGCTTAAAAAATATATTCTGGATACGCTGGGCGAAGCTGTTACCGTAGAAGATGTTCCTGTAAAAGAATTGCCGTATTACCTTATCGGTCTTTATGAGTATTTTCTTATAAAATCATCTTATGGATCATTCATACTTATACATCTGACGGCTGAAGCTCCGACTCCTTCTGTGATCAAAAAGCATACGGAAAAGCTGACTGAGATATTCAAAAAAGAAGTTGTATTTTCTGCTGATTACATTGAACCTTTCAATCGTAGAAGGCTCATATCACATAAAGTACCGTTTATAGTTCCATACAGCCAGTTATACCTGCCGATGCTCAGAATGGAAATGCGCGAAAGAACGGAAAAGAAACCGGGTGCCATCAAACATTTTTCTCCGGCAGCACAATTATTGTTCGTTTACCTGTACATGAAAAAGATGTCTGAGAGTATTGCCTATGTTGAGCTAGCAGAAGTTCTTAAAATGTCGCGCATGAGTGTAGGAAGGGCAATTAAAGAAATGGAAGCGGCGGGAATTGTAAATATAACGAAGAACGGCAAAGAAAGATCTTACTCATTTGCAGGTTCCCGCGAAGAGGTTTTGAATACTGCTTTAAAATATCTCAGATCGCCGGTCATAAAAGAAATTTGGGTAGAAGAAGTGCCTGATTGTTTAGAGGTGTTCAGAACCGGACTTGATGCACTTTCAGATTTTACAATGATAGAAAAGAATCCATATCAGGAATATGCGGTTTCATCAAAATCATACAGAGAATCTTTAACCGGCAGAAAAGATATGATACAGGCTGAATCCGGTCTCGGAATAAGACTTGAATTGTGGAGCTATTCTCCTGAATTTACAGCTGCGGGAAATACTGTTGACAAACTTTCGCTTTATTTGTCATTATTATCAGATCAAGATGAAAGAGTTCAGATCGCGAATGAAAAACTATTCAAGGGTATTTTAGAATGATAAAAGGAATTGAAGTATTCAGGGAAAGATTAAAAAGTTTTAAAAAAGATTATGTGATAATAGGCGGAGCTGCCTGCGATGTTTTGATGTCTGATGCCGGATTCAATTTCAGAGTTACAAAGGATATTGATATTGTATTACTGATCGAAAATATGAACGGAGATTTCGCTCAAAATATGTGGGATTTTATAAAAGAGGGAAACTACGAAAATTCAGGAAAGAATAATTCGAAACAGTATTACAGGTTCTCGAATCCGCTAAATGAAAACTTTCCTTCAATGCTGGAATTTTTTTCGAGAAAACCTGATTTGTTCGATTCGATAAAAGAAGCAAGAATTTTGCCTGTCCGCATGCCCGGTTATGTCTCAAGTCTTTCGGCAATACTTTTAGATGATGAATATTATCAGTTCATAAAGTCAAATACCGTAGAGATCAACGGGCTTGTTTTAGCTTCGCCGGAAAGCCTTATAATTCTAAAATCAAAAGCGTATCTGGATTTAAACGAAAGAAGGCAGAAAGGAGAAAGTATTGATTCGAGAGATATTAAAAAGCATAAGAACGATATTATCAGGCTTACTCAGCTTTTAATACCTAGCAGAAATATTGAAATTCCTGAGCTGATCAGGAAAGATATGAATGATTTTCTACTTATGATAGAGAATGAAAAGAGTACAGATCCAAAACAGCTTGGCTTGTCAGGTTTAAGCTTAGATGACATTCTTGCAAGGATTAGAGGTTTGATCAACAAGTAATTTTAAAATTGTCAATAGTGTTTATTTATTCCATACTTTTTATAAGTTCGTCAACGGTCGTGAAAGCTAGCGCTGTCACTGTATCTGCGGCACCGTAATAGATCGCTATTCTGCCTTTTTCATCATGAAGAGCCGCGCACGGAAAGACCACATTGGGCACATCGCCCACACACTCGTAATATTCCCACGGCGCGAGGATAAAGTTCTTCGTTCTCTTCAGAACTTTCCACGGCTGGTCAAGGTCAAGTAAAGCCGCACCCATGCTGTAAACATATCCGTTGCAGGAGGTCAGAACTCCGTGATAGATAAGAAGCCAGCCGTGTTCCGTTTCAATCGGAACGGGTCCCGCGCCGATCTTGGTGCTCTGCCATCCGTCGTTGATCGTGCCCATTACATGCCTGTGTTTACCCCAGTATGTCAGGTCGGGACTTTCAGAATAAAAAATATCCCCGAAAGCTGTATGACCTGTGTCGCTCGGTCTTGAAAGCATCGCAAAATATCCGTTTATTTTTTTCGGGAACATCACTCCGTTCCTGTTATAAGGTAAAAAAGCGTTCTCAAGCTGATAAAATTTCTTAAAATCCTTTGTATAACCCACTCCGATCGTAGGCCCGTGATAACCGTTGCACCATGTCACATAATAAATATCGCCGATCTTTGTCACGCGAGGATCATAAGCGTAAACGAAACTGCCTATCTCATCGTAATCGCAGATGAATTTTATCGGCTTTTCGTCAATATCCCACCTGATCCCGTCCTTTGAGAATCCCGCGTGTATCCTCATCTGTCTCGCTTTGTTGTCGCATCTGAACACACCTGCAAAACCGTCTTTATAGGGTACTGCCGCGCTGTTAAAAATGCTGTTCGAGTTTTTAAGCTGATCACGCTTAATTATAGGATTCTTCGAGTACCGCCAGACAGGGCCGTTATAATTCTTCGGTTTATCTTCCCATGGAATCGTTGCTAATGCTTCTGATTTATTTTTTCCTGACATAATTTATCCTTAATTATCTAATTACAGTTACTGAAGTGAATTTTACGATCCCCCACCTTTCCGGAATATGCATTGCGATCTCTCCCTGTGGAGACCACACCCAGTTATGCTCGGGCACATTCGGTTTTTTAATATATTTACCGTCAACTATATCTGTTTCCCATTGAACTCTGGAAAAATTCACTTTCCATTCTTCTCCTATATTCGGAGGCCCGTTATGAGCTGCGCATTCTTCAAGTACAGACCACGGAATAGCGATCTCGATATTCCATCCTTCATCCTTATCAGTAGGATCATTTATAGTTCCTTTCAGATCTACAGCATATTTTATATCTCTTACATTCCATGCGTCAACAGCCTGACCGTTATCTTTATAGGGTTTAGTTAGCAACAGATCCCATAGTGTGCCAAAAGCATTGAATTCAAGTTCATAATAATTAAATGTATCGCCGTCAGGATCAATAAAGATCTCAAAATCGTTGTCATGAAAGATCACGGCATCCCTTTCAGTCAGAGTCGCCCAAATATGCGGTTCCTCCATTTCTGCATAAAAATACATATATTTGTCATCCCATGCCATTTTTACGCGTGTATTATAATAAGGTAAAGGTTTTGAATCACCTTCGATATCAACGAACAGATCAGTCCATGGAGCATCACGCCAATTATACTCTGATGCTTTACCGTCAATTGTAAGAGGTTCAGTTTTGTAGCATTCGTATTTTTTCGGATTTTGAGCTTCCGCTTGAATGACTGCCAATAATAATATAAAAGTAAACATCTTCATAATCTCTCCCTTTTCCGGTTAAGTAACGAATTTGATGAAATTTGTCATTGAAATCAAGAATAAAATGAGTTTTATTCCGTTAACTTTTTAAAAGATGGAGAAACTTTATGCGATTTAAATATTTGATCATGGTAGCGGCAGCGGCTTTAGTCATTTCGTGCGGATCTAACAGCGGTATCGAGACAGTTGACGGAGTGAAGATTATTAAGAACGGAAATGCGCCTTCAGACAGGAATGTAAATATAAAAACTGAATTCTTATTTAGTTTGAACGAAGATACCGGGGACACTTCAGCGGTAATAAGAACAATTTCATCCATCGAAGTTGATGAAAAAGGTAATATCTACATTCTGGACAGAAGAAAAAGCACCGTGTTCAAATTCAGCCCGGAAGGATCTCTGATAAAGACCTTCGGTCAGAGCGGGACCGGACCCGGGGAGATGGCAAGGCCGGAACAGGTGCTCGTTTCGAATGATACAGTTTATGTTACGGACATGAGGCAGAGAAAAGTAATAATGTTCGATAATGAAGGAGCGTATGTGCGGGATATCATACCTCTAAGGGACAACGGTTTTCCGAGAAACATATCGAAAGTGACTGAAGATAAATTCGCAGGAGTACTTTTCGGCAGAGGGGGGAGAGGCGGTCCGGGCAACAGAACCGTGAACATCAATTTCTCTCTTCTTGACAGCAGGTTCGAGAAGATAGCGGATATGGTTTCAGAGCAGTTCGAGATAGACGGCAACAATTTTAATCCTATGGACCATGATAACAAGTTCACGACCGGAGGAGGAAGGATCTATTACGCCGAGAACACCGAAGACAAGATTTTAGTAAATGTATTCGATTCCGAAGGTAAAAAGATCGAAGAGATCAGGAAAAGTTACGCTAAAGTAATGTATTCAGACTTGGAAAGACAGAAATTTCAGGAGAGAGCGGAAAGGGATTTCAGATGGAGAGAATTCGACGCTTCAACTTTAAGGTATAAAAAATCTGTCGAGAATATCTTCTGGCATAATGACGGATATCTTCTTCTTGAATGTGCAAAAAAAACCGATGAAAATGAAAGATCAAATTTTGTAGTCGATATTTACAGGGACGGTGTGTATCTGAATACGGCCGATTTGAACAGGAACGATCCTGAATTTTACAGCAATGACGACGGATTTGCCAAGATATTAAGAGGGGACAAACTATTCGTTTATAATGAAGACGACAACATCATAAGCGTTTATCGAATAAAAATAACTCAATAATTGAATAAATTTCGTATTGATTTTAAGGATATTTTTCATTATATACCTTTCTGTTTTAAAAAGGGAAGCGGATGTTCGTGAAAAATACGGTTAAAACTAAAATTAAAATAAATAAAATGAAAAGGTGCCTATGAAGAAAATTCTAACGACACTCTCCATCCTTTTCTCAGCCTTATATCTGTGCGCTCAGGAGCCTGTGACGGAAGCGATTCCGGATTCTGTTGCGGCAGCAGACTCAGTAGCTGTAGCAGAAGAGGTAAGAGTTCTCTCAGACGAGGAACTTCTCAGTCAGCAGGCCGCTGAGGATCTGATGAAGATCTACGAGAGCTGGGATGTGACGATGGACTATGAGATCCTTCTGCCGAGGGTTACTAACTATGTGTCCAGCTATTTCAAGGGTGGTAAAGACCCCGATGCCTCGAACCTGGAAGATCTGAAGATACTGCAAACTAACTATCGTTTGATAGTTGATTCATCAGCTCCCGATTATCTGAAGAACCTCATAAAATTCGATCTTGAGAGAGTTGACAAAGAGCTTTCCGGTGAACAGAAGAATCCGGCTCTGATAGGATATCTTGAAAAAGGTGATTTTGACAAGCTGAAAGCTATAGAAGAAGCTTTTGCAAAAGAAGATGTAAAAGAATTTTCTGAAAATGTCGGCAAGATCAGAAGTTCATATAAGAACATAAGAAGGTTCAGTATCGGTTTTGATGAGATGCTTGACGATGTTTACAGCGAGATAACGAGGGTCACTGATAAAAGGATTTATTTTCTTTATATTGATGACAACATCAAAGAACAACTTCACAACATTTCTCTCAGACTCACTGAGGAAGTAAATAAGAAAATTCCTGAATTTGAGAAAAAGATCATCGACGATATAGAAGAAATGTATTCTCAAAAAGAAGCTGCTGCCGAAGCCGGTGATGATAAACTTG
>JAQVNT010000071.1 GCA_028702975.1 Candidatus Delongbacteria bacterium | reverse complement strand
ACCACCGAACTCCATAAAATAATTCCACTCCGTCTCACTTATAACATGAACTGCATTCTTAAAACAGCCGATCCGTCAGGAGCAGCCGTACCGTCAGAATGATCGAAATGAAGATGAGTCAGTATAACCATGTCAATATCACCGGCTTGCATTCCGAGTTCAGATAACGCAGTTAAAAGATTTCTGGGCTTATCGATCTCATATTTCTCTTTATCATACTTTTCTGAAATTCCCGGCCCCGCATCAATGAGAATCTTACGGTTTTCTTCCTGAACGAGATAAACATTTACAGGAAGTCTTAGCCTGTTTTTGAGAGAGCTGTATTTAGTATAAAAATAACCGTCGCTGATCGTAAAGATCTTCATTTTTCAGCTTGTAATATCCTGAAGTTTAAGCTGTATATAGGAATTGCTGTTCCACACATTCTCATCAATATAATAGGCGATCTTCAGTCCGCTCCTGAGTTCGTTGACCAGATCGAATTTATGCGCAAGATTGAACCCTATCGCGTCGAACACATAATTACCCTGCCTGACCTTTAACTTAAGATGATTCTGTTTCGTCTTAAGCTTGTGATCGAAAGTATTGGATCTGTTGCCTACGATCTTAATATCGCCGTGAATTTCAATATTCTCTGAAGCGAATAGCGGCTGTTCGTTAGCAGGCCCGAACGGTTCGAACATTCTTAGTGAATCTACTATATCTTTCCCTATATCGCTGAAATCAATTTTCAGGTCTATCTTTAAAAGCTGGTTGAAATCTTTATCCGGTATAGTGTTCTTTATGATCTCGCTGAATTTCTGCTTGAAGGCCGGTATATTTTTGCTGTCTATCTCGAATCCTGCGGCGTAGTCGTGACCCCCAAAATTCTCCTGCTCAAGAAGATTAAGCTTGTAACACTCTGTAAGAACCTCATAGATATTAACGCCCGGAATAGATCTGCATGATCCCTTTCCCACTCCATTATTGACCGATATAACGACGCTCGGTCTGTAATATTTTTCAACGAGCCTGGAGGCGACTATCCCGATAACCCCCACATGCCAGTTATCGTTGGATACAACTATACTCTTATTGAATTCAGGGTCGAAATGATCATCCTGTTCGATGATCCTGATGGCTTCAGCTAAAGTGTCAGTATCGAATTCCCGCCTTCTTTTATTCTCGGTCTCAAGCTCTTCGACTATCTGGGAGGCTTCATAAGGATCGTTGCTCAGAAGAAGTTTAACTGCTCTGTTCGCATCACCCATTCTTCCTACGGCATTCAATCTGGGGGCCAGTCCGAAAAGTATATTGCTGACCTTGATCTTTTTCTGGAACAGGTTAAGCTTTTTCAATAGTGCCGATATACCGATATTGTTGCAGTTCTCAAGAAATGTCAGTCCTTCGGAAACTATCTTCCTGTTCTCACCCATTAAAGGTACGATATCAGCTGCAGTTCCGATAGTTGCTATATCAAGAAATTCCTTAATGATCTTCGGAGACATTTCGTTCTTCAAAAGAATGCCCTGTATCAGCTTGAAAGCCACGCCGACTCCGGCGAGATGCTTAAAAGGGTATTTGCAGTCAGTTCTTTTTGGATCTATGATCGCGTAGGCGGCGGGAAGCTCTTTATCAGGTTCGTGATGATCCGTAATTATAACATCGACGCCTAATGATTTCGCGTATTCAACTTCATTGACAGAAGTTATCCCGCAATCTACAGTGATAATCAGAGTGATCCCGTTAGAGGCGGCTTCCTGTACGCCTTTCCTGCTTAAACCGTAACCTTCGGTTTCTCTGTTTGGTATTACATATTCAGCTTTTAATCCGAGCCACTTGAGAAAGAATAAATATAGCACCGCTACCGAAGTGATGCCGTCAACATCATAATCTCCCCAAATTTCAATCTTCTCGCGATTGACTATTGCCTCAGTGATCCTTTCAACTGCTTTATCCATATCCTTTAAAATGAACGGATCATGATAATCCGATCTTTCAGGATACAGGAAAAGCTCTATTTCTTCTTTAGTAGCCGCACCTCTGGCAGCTAAAAGCCTGATGACCGTTTCAGGCAAACCGGTCTGGATCTTAAGTTCGTCAATCTTGCGGGAATCTAACTCATTCGGATATTCCCATTTTTTTTCCACTTTTTACCTGTTATATTTAAATTAAATAAAATCATTACCCGATCAGCCTTTTATTACTTTCACTTTGAAATCTGAAAGTGTTTTTTCAAAGATCCTGTCTTCGAAATCTCTGTCAACACTGATCTTTAAAACATTATATTCGGTTTTTGTATTTTGAGTAGATTCGTGCTTCCTTAAAAATATCTGCAGTTCGTTATTATCTTCATCCACCCATATCCATTCAAGATATTTTACCGCTTTTTTATCTAACGCTTCCCTTGCAGCCTGTATCTCCCTGTCTTTGTCTTCCTGAGGCATATCGCTGCTTTCTATCTCTTGTATGTATGCGTTCGTCTGTTCTTCGTCAGCTGTATCATAATACATATAGGCATAAATATGAGCTTTCTTTTTATCTCCGTCCGGCATAGTCAGTCTGACTTTTTTAACCAGTTTACCTTTGTAAAAAATATAATTCGGTTCATCGCTTGTGTAATTATCGTATATCCTTTCAGAAGGAATGTCTGTTCCGTCCCATGCGAAATTCAGACCGTAATCCAGAGTGTAGTGCCGTTCTTTATACTTCAGTTTACCGTATTTTTCGATCAGATCGTTACCTTTATCGGGTTCCTCGATCATAAGGTATGAATTTTCAGCTATATTTACCCATATCTTCTGGGTCGATCTGTATTTCCTTAGAAGATCCGAGTTATTTTCCACATCTTTTATCAGCTCCGCGTCCCCTTCATATCTGATCTTCTCGATCTCTATATAGATAGTTCCGAAAGAAACCTTTCCGACCAGTAATGTCGTAGCAAATATTATAAAAGTTATTAGTGCTGTTCTTCTCATCATCCTCATTCATTTGAGTTAGTGATCTATTTAAAACAAGCCGGCCTGTAAGCCGAATTCTGTTGTAATGGTCATTTATCTGCCGCAACCTACCCTTCCTCCGGTGTTTTTAGGCACACAGGCGAGCAGCCTGTAACGGAGAATATATTTGGTCTTGCGCCGGATGGGGTTTACCCTGCCGGACCTCCTTACGGAGATCCGCGGTGCGCTCTTACCGCACCATTTCACCCTTACTGCCGGACTAGCCGGAAGCGGTTTCTTTTCTGTTGCACTTTCCGTGGCATCACTGCCCCCTGCCGTTAGCAGGCATCCCGCTCTGTGGCGTTCGGACTTTCCTCATCCCGGATCTCTCCGGAACGCGACCATTCAGCCGACTTATTTCAATTAGCATCTTTTATTTCATAGAACAAAATACGGCTGCATGCATCACACTGTACAATACTGTCAGCCCTTTTAAGTTCGGAGAGTTTCTGTGACGGCAATATGGTAAAACATCCGCCGCAGTGACCCTCATTTGCAGGCACAACTGCCACCTGCCCCTTGGAGTCGTATATTCTCCGGTATAGATTATATAAATGTTTATCTATTTTCGCAACTAAATTAATTCTTTTTTCTTTAAGCAGTTTTTCCTCTTCCCGGGTTTCAGAAAGTTTCATTTCCAGTTCGGACCTTTTTTCCTCGAGCGCTGACTTTTTTTCTTCCACCGATCTTTTGAGAAATTCAAGAGCTTCAGTATTCTTAACAAGTTTTTCATTTAATTCAACGATCTTATCATCTTCCTCAATAACTGTGTTCTCTCTAAAATCGATCTCTTTTATCAGGGCTTCATACTCTTTATTATTGGTCACCATGTTTCTCTCATGCTTGTATTTCTCAAGCATTATTTTTGATGATTCAACCAGTGCTTTTGAATTTTTTATTTCGATCTCGAGAGTATCTTTCTCCGATTCGATACGGCCGATCTCTTCAGTTTTCTCATTTATTTCTTTTTCCAGTTCTACGACAAGGAAAGGCAAATTTCCTCTTGATTTTTCTATTGCTTCAAGCTTACTGTCTATTGATTGAAGTTCTGCGAGTTTTTTGATCTTTTCGTGCATTTTCTCCTGCATTATCTGTCTCCGATTTTTAAATTTCCCCGATACTCTTTACTATGTCCGTATCTGTCTTTGATTCAGTGACTGTGACAGACTTGCCGCAATTTCTGTCAATATACTCTTTTAATCCTTTTTTTGCAAATTGTTCCGTTGCATGATGAGTTGCGTCAACTATATTGATAAATTTTGAGGCCTCCTGATACAAATGATGACCGAATTCTGAAGTGAGAAAGACCTGAGCTCCGGATCTGACGGCGTTTTTCCATAAAGCCGCACCGCTTCCTCCGCATAAAGCAACAGACGATATCTTTTCTCTGCTGCTCCTGACTGCTATCCTTAAAGTTTGTGTCCCCAGTTTTTCCGATACCAGCCCGCAAAAATCTTTCAGGCTCATTTTTTTACTGAGATCCCCTACTGCGCCCAGTCCGAAATTTTCCGATCCGTTATCTAGAGGATAAACATCGATGACCGGTTCTTCGTACGGATGAGCTTTTCTTACAGCTGCTGTAACTTTGTCCTTATTCCACGCTGAAGCTACGGTCTCAATCCTGGTCTCAGTGACTTTTTCGATCCTGCCCTTTTTCCCGATATATGGCGCTGTTCCTTCTCCCGGCCTGAAAGTGCCTTCTCCGCCTGAAGTAAAAAAACATCGATCATAATTGCCTATTGATGCCCCGCCGGCTTCCGAAACAGCTTTCATTATCTTTTCTGCTGCTTCAACAGGACTATAGATCACGATCTTGTACAGCTCGTTCACTTCGACATCTTTTATCTCTTTGATTTTCACCATCGGCCTTATATTTTTCAGCCCGAGTTCCTGTGCGAGAAGATAACTGACGCCTGTGCTTAGAAGATCGTAATTTGTATGGCACGAGATTAGAGAAATATCGTTCTTGATCAGAAACCTTATGATGTCTGAATAATAATCCCCTTCTACAAGATCGGCAACGGGTTTCTTGAAAAGTGGATGGTGAGAAACGATCAGGCTGCAGCCGAGCTTTTTGGCTTCTTCAGCCACCTCGAGGGTTGGATTCAAAGCTGTCAGAATTCCTTTGACTTCATCGTGACTATTGCCTACGAGAAGACCTGAAGGGTCACCCTTCCACTTCACTGAAGGGATTATGCGTTTCCCGAGAATATTTAATACTTCCCCGACTTCCATCTCTTTTCTCCAAATTATAAAAATTGGCGCGTTGCGCCAACTTTTAAATGAGTGGGGGTACAGGGACTTGAACCCCGGACCAACAGATTATGAGTCTGCTGCTCTAACCGACTGAGCTATACCCCCGGTACCTGTGAAAACAGGTATGCAAATATAATTCCCCGAACATAAAATGTCAAGAATTTTTAAGACTTTATTTTCCTGTCGATTATCTCGAAAATGCTTCTTATGAACCCTGCTTCCTTTCTGTTCAGTTTAAGCCTGCGGAAGATGTGCCTTAAATTCTCTCTGATCTGATCTTTGTTGTCCGAAGTAACCATGACCTTCCCCTGAATTACCCTGTCGAGCGCTTCGAACATTTTTTCTTTTTCAGAGAACTCGATCATTTCCGTATCAGCCTCAATCTGAACGCTGCCGCGGTATTTTACTTTTGATATTTCATAAAGAGCTATCATGACCGCACTGGCGATGTTCAATGATGAATACTCTTTTTCCGTCGGGATCATTACGAGCTTGTCGCAGAGATCCGTCTCTTCATTCTGAAGGCCGTTCGTTTCGTTGCCGAACATGAGTCCGACTTTTGCGGTTTCCGGAAGAGCTGCAATCTCTTCAGCCATTTCTTCGGGCGTGATAACCTTGTAGAATCTTCGTTTTCTTGCGGTGAAAGCGTAAACCGCCGAGAGATCGGAAACTTCCCGCTTGAGATCATCGCTGAACCTGAGATATCGGAAATGATCTTTTGCCCCCGCGCACATGGTGAGTATCTCCTCCTCCGAATGGTTCATCTGGTTGACCGATACAAGATCGGTAAAGCCGAAGTTCTTCATTGCGCGGAGGATCGAGCCGACATTGCCGGGCGACCAGATGCGGGACAGAATTATGCGTACATTCTCTTTGTTCATGAGCATAAAAAAGGGCGTTTTGAAACGCCCTTTCCTCCTGTCAATTCATTTCTACAGGTATTTATAGAAAGCTTTGTAAGCTTTGTAAGTGTGATATATGTCCGCTTTCGAAGCGACTTCGAAAGGAGAATGCATTGACAGGAGCGCTGTCCCGCAGTCAACGACATCCATGCCGTACTTGGCGAGATACTTGGCGATGGTCCCGCCGCCGCCCTGATCGACTTTTCCAAGCTCGGTCGTCTGCCAGAGAACCTTGTCCCTGTTAAAGGCTTTTCTGATATCGGCCACGAATTCGGCGTGCGCCTCGTTCGATCCGCCCTTTCCGCCCGATCCTGTGAATTTTGTCAGGCATACGCCGTAGCCCATTTTGGCGGCGTTCATCGGCTCGAACACGCTTTTCCATTCCGGATCGATCCCGGCGTTCACATCGGATGACAGCAGCTTCGAATTCTCGAGAGCTTTGATAAGAGCGTTATAATCGCCCACTCCGTAAAGCTGCATGATGTCGTTCACCATTCTTTCCACGATGTTCGAATCAGCACCCGCGTTGCCTGCCGACCCGATCTCTTCCTTGTCGAAGAAAACCATCATGACATTCTTATTGATCTCTGATTCTTTTATGTCGAATATCGCTTTCATTCCCAGATATGCGCAAATCCTGTCGTCCTGACCGTGGGCTCCGACGAAACTTCTGTCAAAACCGACATCTTTCGCCCCGCCTGCGGGAACAAGCTGAAGTTCGGCTGAAACGAAATCCTCTTCTTTGATCCCGTACTCTCTGTTCAAATGATCAAGTATAGCCAGTTTTATTGCGTCCTTGCCTGTTTTGAATTTGTATGGGATCGAGCCCACTAAGATATTGAGCTGTTCACCTTCAACTACTGTCGCGGGAGTTTTTTTGTACTGGTCCTGCGCAAGGTGCGGCAGAATGTCGTTGATAGTGAAAACGAAATCACCGGGTTTTTCTCCGATATTGACATTTATGCTTTTTCCGCTTTCAGTCACGATCACTCCGTGGAGAGCAAGAGGCCTTGTCACCCACTGGTATTTTTTTATTCCGCCGTAGTAATGAGTCTTCATGTAGCCCATGTCTTCGGATTCATAAAGCGGGAACTGTTTGAGATCGATCCTCGGTACGTCTATGTGAGCTCCGTTTATAAGAAGCCCCTCTTTAAGTTTCTTAGGGTCTTTGATCACAGCTAAAGCTCCGCATACGCCGTCATAGCTGAGGAAAAGTTTTTTGTCTGTTTTTTTAGCCTTCTTTATGTTTACGAAACCGAATTTTTTAGATAAATATTCAGCTGTAACCATCGTCTCTCTTTCGGTCTTGCTCACATCCAAAAACTTCTTGTAATCCTCTGACAGTGTCATTATCTCGTCAAATTCTTTTTTGGGAATGTCTTCCCATCCGTTCTTTTTTTTGAACAGAAGCTTTTCGCCCAGCTTCTCGAGTTCACTTTTCTTTTCTTTTGCCATTTACTGCTCCTTATGTCAATTTATTAATTCCCAAGCCTCAAATTTAATTCGAAAGTGTAAAATTGTCAACATATTTCATTTTCTTCTTGACGGGCAGTCCTTAACTCTGCACTCTTTGCATTTGGGTCCTATAGGCCGGCAGAGGGTTTGACCGAACGCGACAAGTAAGTCGTTTATCTCTCTCCAATACTTTCTGGGAATTTTTTCCATGAGCGCAAATTCGGTCTCTTCCGGCGTTTTGGTC
>JAQVNT010000070.1 GCA_028702975.1 Candidatus Delongbacteria bacterium | reverse complement strand
TTCTATCTGATCTTTGGGTATCAATCAGTGTCCTTTATCTTATATTTCTGAACTTCGTTGTTTATTATCACGAGTTCGACGCCTGCCTGTCTGAACATATCTTCAGACTCCTGACCTCTCTGATATTTCCTCTCGACGACGACCCTTTTTATACCGCTGTTTATTATAAGCATCGCGCAGGTACGGCACGGAGTCATCCTGCAGTAGAGCGTCGCTCCGTCGATCGATATCCCGAGTTTGGCAGCCTGGCAGATCGCGTTCTGCTCGGCGTGCACTGTGCGTACACAGTGCTCGGAAATGCTGCCGTCCTCATGCAGCATTTTCTTGAACTGGTGGCCGACATCGTCGCAGTGCGGGAGCCCTATCGGCGAGCCGACATATCCTGTGGTAAGTATCTGACCTTTCCGGGCGATCACGCATCCGCTCCTTCCCCTGTCGCAGGTGGCGCGCTTTGAAACTGCGTTCATCACCTCCATGAAATATTCGTCCCAGGTCGGCCTTATGTATTTTTTTTCTTCTGTCATTGCGCAGTCCGATATTTATTTTAAAAATTCTACCGCTTCTTTAATTCTCCTCATTGTTTCTTCTTTACCTATCACATGAGCTATTTCGCTTGCTCCTCCCGGCGTTGCGCTCACACCTGACAGAGCGATCCTTGCAGGCCAGAGCACTGTTCCCGCTTTGCATCCTTCCGACTGTATCAGTTCCTGAAGTGCGCCAAACACGGTCTCGTTGTTCCAGTCTCCGATACTTTCGAAGTACGGGATCATTTTTTCAAGCATCACTTTTGCGGAATCGGGATCGGACTTCATTTTTTTGTGAGTATAAAGTTCTTTGTCGTAAGGCGGAACTTTTACGAAGAATTCTGTTTTTTCAGGTATCTGTCTGAAAGTTTCAAGCCTCTCCTGGATCAGTCTGCTTACCATTTCCGTATCTACTTTAGCTTTAAGGTCATCGCTGTAACATTCTGAAGCTTTTTTGTGAAATTCCTCGAACGGCATAGCTTTAATATGGAGATTGTTGAGCCATGTCAGCTTTGAGTATGTAAAGATCGCATTCGACTTATTGATCCTTTCAGGAGTGAATTTCTGAACAAGATCGTCCAGAGTGAAGAATTCTTCCTCTGTTCCCGGATTCCAGCCCAGCATAGCTATATAATTGATGACGGCTGAAGGCAGATAGCCCAGATCGATAAGGTCCTGGAATGAAGCGTCTCCTTCCCTTTTGCTTAATTTCTTCCCGTCCTCCCTAAGAATATGCGGAAGATGAATATATTCGGGGATATTCCAACCGAAACTTTCGTATAAAAGGTTGTACTTCGGCGCAGAAGAAAGATATTCATACCCTCTGATTACATGCGTGATCTCCATCAGATGATCATCGACCACATTGGCGAAATTGTAGGTTGGCAGCCCGTCAGCTTTAAGCAGCACCTGTTCGTCGAGAGTGTTGTTCTCTACAGTTATTGAGCCGAAAACCATGTCATGAAAAGTAGTGCTTCCGGCCTCAGGTATTCTCTGCCTTACCACGAATGAAATTCCGTCAGAGAGTTTCCTGCTGACTTCCTCATTTGTCATCTCTCTGCACTTATCCCTGAACGGCTTGTCAGGAAACATTTTTGAGAATTCCTCTTTTTCTTTTTCCAGTTCCTCTTTTGTGCAGAAACATCTGAAAGCTTTTCCGGATCCCAGAAGTTCATTTATGTATTTTGCGTATATTTCGCGCCTTTCACTCTGAATATAAGGCCCGTAAACTCCTCCGACGACCGGTCCTTCGTCATATTCTATGCCGGCAAGTTTCAGGCTTGAGTATATTACTTCCACCGAATCTTCCACCGTCCTCTTGCTGTCGGTGTCCTCGATCCTTAAGATGAATTTTCCCCCGTCTCTTTTGGCTGTGAGATAGGCATAAAGGGCTGTCCGTAAATTTCCTATGTGCATATAGCCCGTCGGGCTGGGCGCAAATCTTGTTCTTACCATTACTTTTCCTGAATTTTCATTTTCCATGCGCCTAAAGATATGATATTCGACAGCAATAATCAAGACGGATATTAAAACAGTTTTAAAGCACTTATTTTTCTTTGCTTTTAACAGTGTTATTTATTATTTTATTAGCGGAGTGTGATCATTGTGACACGAATCACAGCGGGATACTTTCCGATGCTGTAACTTTGTGTTAATTGTGAAAAAGGAGGAACGCCATGAACAGAATATTAAAAATAACCACGACACTAGTTATCACTTTCGCATCATTTCTTTTCTCAGCAGATGTTTGGAGCGGCTATGTAAACCTGACAAAAGATTATATTGTCGGGAACGGAGAAGCTCTTCAGATACTACCGGGAACTGTAATCCGTGTCGCACCGGGTTTCAGGCTCATAATTGACGGCGGAGTATTACTGGCGAGAGGAAACGAGTTTGAACCAATTCGGTTTACTTCATACGAACCCGAATCTACGGATAAAGATTATTGGGGCGGTATAGAATTTTATAACGCTGTCCAGGATACCTCGGTAATAGATCACTGTATAATTGAAAATATTATTAAAACCGGCGATTATGGAAGCGTTTTCTTAAGAAACTCTATCGTGAAAATAACTAATTCCGAGATCAGGAACAATTCTGCGAAATTCGGAAGCGCCGTGCACAGCGTTGACAGCTACCTTTATATGTTCAAGAATAAAATTCTGGATAATACGGTCAACTTTCTCGGTTCGGCAGTGTTTATTAGCCATGAATCCAATCCTGAACTCGCAAATACCACAATTCTAAAGAACCTGATAATGGGTAATAAAAGCGGGTACATCGATGATTATGATCTCACTTCCGGCGGGATACTGGTTTTTGAGAACAATGTTATCGGGTCCTACACTCTTATCCAGGAGAACGAAGTCATAGCGAACAGCTGCACCGCTGCTAAAGCTGCAGGAGGCATCGGCGGAGGAATTCAGATAAGGACACAGTCAAAGTATTCCGTTGATGTGATCGGGAACAAGATCATGTACAATAAGGCAGGTATTGGAGGAGGACTGGCTGTCATTTTCAAATCCGACGGAACCTACCCTCATAACTATAAGAACAACATCGTTTCCAACAACACATCAGTCACTTATTCAGGCGGAGTATTCTTCGACATGGATTATGTCAGAAACCCTGAGGCTGTTGCCTTTACGAATAACAATATAATAAACAACCTCAACCTCGATCCTGAAATAGGTTCCGGAGGGTATTTTATTAAATTCAGCAGCGATCTCGGGAATTATATAAAAGTAGTTAACTCCATAGCGTGGGGAAATTATATGTCCGGCAAATCTGACGACTTCAACTCCAACCCGTCAGTTTATCCCGGAGCTTATGTCAGCTACAGCAATACCACCAATTACATAGAAGGCAGGGGCAACATATCTTTGCCGTCCCTGTTCTACAGAAAAACTGCTTATTACGGTGCTGATCCTTATGAAAATTACCTTAGAGGCGATTTTCACCTCTCGTTGGAATCACCATGTCTTGACGCAGGCGATCCTGATATGATCTCATATGAACCTGATGAAACAAAAGTGAACATAGGTGCCTACGGGAACACTAATGAGGCGACTACGACCGTTTTAACGATCGTACCATACGAGTACAATTTAAGCGTTTATGTTCCCCAGGGAAGAACGTTCAAACTTGACTGCAGCGAAAACTCGAAGCAGATAAATATAGATCAGCTGGTCGTTGAAGACGGAGGTCAGATATTTATAAAAACATCACCATATTCAAGCGATCCCAACATTTACATTAATCAGCTTCGTACGAACGGAAGAAAGATCGGAGACCTATATACTACCAAGATCCAGAGAATGACAGCGGCAACTCAGGAAGAGCCTCCGGTTTCATACAATATAATAAATGTTATCGATCTGAACTGTTCAGGAGCGCAGTTCAACAATATGGCTCTTTCCGTAATCGCGCCGGACCGCGAATCGATACTTACTGATTCACATGTTTTCATAGACGAATACAATGCAAGCCTGACAGGTATAAATCTAGACACTGACTCGGCTTATGTTGAAAATAATATCGTCGATAATTTCGGTATCGGAATATATTACGGACCTTTATCAAAAGGATCAAAAGCGGCACTCAGATCTGCAAGGATCACGAACAATACGATCAGCTTTGACGCATCAGCCTCAAATAAAGAAACGAAGGCGAAAGGAATAGTCGTTGAAAGCAGCAAGGCGGATGTGGAGAACAACACAGTAATAAATCCGAACGAGGGTATCGAAGCCTCATATGCATCATCCGGCAGGATCACGAATAATACTGTCAGTTTTGACGGTTCGGCTTCGAACAAAGCG
Source organism: Candidatus Delongbacteria bacterium (assembly GCA_028702975.1). Classification (GTDB taxonomy): domain Bacteria; phylum UBA4055; class UBA4055; order UBA4055; family UBA4055; genus UBA4055. The sequence goes on along the minus strand of JAQVNT010000070.1, from coordinate 3,500 downwards.
GGAACGAATAAAAAAGCGATCCACATTTTCGGCGGGGCGGATTACGAGGTCGATCACAACAAAATATACTGCGACGATGAGCTTACAGCCGCGATCAGCGGGATCGAAGTACATGATTCAGGTATAAACTGTCATTATAATATAATAAGGTTCGGCAGCTACGGAACTGCTGATCATGACAGATTCGGATTCTTTACACAGAACCTTTCCGCTTACCCGATATTTATTAACAATACGGTGTATAACTCGGACATCGGATTTGCTGATTACGATTCGGCTGCTGATATTAAATTGTACAACAACATCTTCTACGGACCTACAGGCTCCACATCCGTTACAGGCACATATAAGAACATATTCTTGTACAACAACGACATGAACGGCGAGATCAACTGGAGCGCTGTCGCGGACGAACAATACAATATTTATGACAATCCTCAATTCCAGTCCTCAAAAGTCAACGACTTTTATCTCTGGGGCGAGTCGAAATGTATAGACGCAGGTCGATTTGAACCTGCATATCACATCTACGGAGATACATTCTACGGTACTGCTCCAGATATCGGCGCCGTGGAGTTTTATCAGGAATCTTCTTTTTACGCACCGCAGAATATATCATGTTCTGTAAGCGGCACTACCTTGACCATTTCATGGTCAGCCGTACCTGACGCTGTTTCATATAATATCTACGGATCGAACGATCCTTACGGGACATTCACATTTATAAAAGATGTAACCGGAACAAATTGGAGTGCATCAACCGCGACCGCTAAGTATTTTTATCGCGTGACGGCCTCGAGAGACGGAGTTAAACCAGAATCCGGGATCGAAGATGACTTAGCAAAAGAGGTAACCACTGCCGGAGCTGTAAACAGAAAGATAAGAATTCAGAAGAAAGAAAGTTTAAAATAACAAACTGGGGAGTGAGTTATGAAAAAGATATTTACAACGGCTCTACTGTTCTTGATGGCCGTGTCGTTCTCCGCAACAATTACTTGGAGCGGAAAAGTATTTATAGGTTCTGACTATACGGTCAGTTCAACCGATGAACTAATAATTGAAGCGGGATCGAAAGTCACCTTCGGACAGGATGTGAGACTCATAGTTTACGGTCAGATCAAGTCAATGGGGACAGAAGCCGCTCAAGTTTTTATGACTTCGACAGAAGAAAGTTATTGGGGAGGAATTGAGATCAATTCGCCTTCAGGATCGAATGAATTCAACTACACTGTTATCAAGGGCATCGACGCTGAAATGGGAAGCGGCAGAGGAGGCGTGACTTTCAACAATTCCACGGTTACAGTATCCCAATGCAGGTTCGAGAATAACCACAGTGAATCAGGCGGCGCTGTCAAGATTATCAGCGGAAATGCAACAATATCAGGTTCACGCTTTGAAATGAACGGGTCACCTGAAGGAGGAGCAGTTTATATCCTGAACGACTCGGCGACACTTTCCCAGATAAACATACTCGGATGTCAATTCATACAGAATGACGCATGGAATAGAGGCGGTGCATTTTTTATCCAGGATACCGACATATCAGCAAATATGGACTTGAACATTGTCAAGTGCGACATGTACAATCATTATTCCGGAGACGGCGGAGCAATATATTACGACAACCGCGGTCATATCGATCTTGAACTTGCAAAATCAAAGATGTTTAACAACACGGCAAACTGGGGAAGCGCAATATACATGAAATTCAGGGAGTTTTCCCCTGGCCCAATTCTTGCACAGAAATTCACTAATCTTCTGATCTATAAGAATGGCGGCTATTACCAGTCGGGAGTTTACATAGACATGGGTCTAACCCAGAACCCCCAGGGTTTGAATTTTACAAATGCGACAATTGCCTACAATTCAATAATGCCGTCAAAAGAAGCAAAGATGGATTATACTTCAGGTATATACGTCAAAGGACCTTCAGGCAAATTTCCGCGAATCAGGAACTCTATTCTCTGGCAGAATACTGATTATATGGGTGAAAGCAATTTCTTTATTGAAGGCGGAATTAGTCCGGATTCATTGTTTCAGTATTGCGATATCGGCGGATTTCCGGAACAGGGAACGAACATTAGCGCCGACCCGATATTTGTAAGAGCACCTCAAAATACGGAAATGGAAGAGTTTGACATCGACAAATACGATTTTCACCTTTCTGTACTGTCACCCTGTGCCAACGCGGGTGACCCTTCCGAACCGTGCACGGAGCTCAACAGCATAAGAGTCGATATGGGAGCATACGGAAATACGATGGAGTCTGTAAGGCCTTTCACTACAGTTCCCGCTCAAGATGTAACTACGAATCTATTTATACCGGGCGGAGAAGCAGTAGTGCTTGATTTTCAGGGTAAAGCTATAAAGGCCAGCTGGGAGGATCTAGTTTTTGGCTCAAATTCGGAAATATACATCAAGGCGGCATACAACGCTGATTTCAGTTTTAAAACACTTAGCCAGAATTCTAAATTCGATGGAGGAATTGTAAGGATCCATACACTTGCCGAAACCTCAACAACAGGTCAAAAAGCAACAGAACCCCAGGAACTGGTGATTGAGGAATCAATCAGTCTGACAAATTCGGATTTTAATGATGTTAAGCTTAAATTTATAAAGAATACACCTTACACCTCATCGATTATGCTGAACAATACCAAGTTCTTCACAAAAAACGGAACTATACCTTACGGACTTGAAGTCGTCGATGCTGACAATATTACTATAGAGAACTCGAAATTTTTGGGTTTTGACAACGGAGCTATTAAAGTAGTTTATACCTCGCCTACTAAAACAAAGACCTCAGGAAGGATAACGAACAACACCGTCAGCTTTGATGGTTCAGCCTCGCAGAAAACAAAAGTCGGTAAGCAGGTTGGCATCGAAGTTTCTAATGCGAACATCGACATTGAAGACAACGATATTGAGGGCGGAGACGAGGGGATCGTAATGAAAACCAATTCGAGCGGAAGGATAACGAACAATACAGTCAGCTTTGACGGATCCGCATCCCAGAAATCGGGAATGACCAGAAAGTCCATCGTTCTTTCAGATAACTCCGTATCTTCTGAGATCTCAGGCAATACTATCATAAGCTATCCTTATCCTTACAGTTTTGATGTAATAGGAATAGAGATCGATAACTCAAAAGCAGACATTCTCGGAAATAAAATTTATTACGGATGGGACAGCAGTCCGTATCAGAGGATCGGGATCAGCCTTATGGCTCCTTCAGACACTGTCAGAATAATCAACAACACGATACACGGTCCGTTCACGGCCTTCAGTAACGCTCCGGGGGCTTTCCCACCGCCGGTACAGATCATAAACAATATTTACTGGAGCGATTATTCTCCGGCTGTTACGATAAACGACACTGATACTTCTCATGTTGCTTTCATGAACAACTGTTTTATCGACAGTACTCATGTTACAGGAACAGATAACATATTTTCAGATCCTGATTTCGGAGGAGAGTATGATAACGGCGATTTTAGTCT
>JAQVNT010000069.1 GCA_028702975.1 Candidatus Delongbacteria bacterium | reverse complement strand
TGCCTCCTCGGCGAAATCGCCGTTCTGTTCTGTAAGCTTTTCATGTATGTTAAGCGCGGTCTCCTTTTCAGTTTCGGCGAAAAGTATGTGTGACGCACGGACTTCCTCACCTCTGCTAAATCTCTCGGGATACTGTTCGTAGTATTTAAGCAGGTCATCATCCGATACCTTTGTATCTTCAAAGAACTTCTTTACGACAAAATTTCTCAGCTTCAAATTTCTTTCGACCCTCACTCTCAGCGTGTTAATATCGTCCCCGGTTTTCTCCAGAACTTTAAAAAAATCCTCTTCGGACTTAAAGCTCTGTTTCATTCTTGATATCATTCCTTCGATATCCTGTTCAGAGACCGTAATATTTTCTGCGGCGGCTTTCTCAAGCATGAGCGCGCCTTCTATCAGGATATCCGCTACCTCTTCGACATCCTGTTTTTCAAGTTCATTTTTTCTCAATGCGTATTTTCTTTCCTCAAGCGCCATGTCGAATTCTTTTTCAGTGATCTCGTATCCGTTCACTTTTACCATTGTTTTCTCCGTCATTTTTTATGTTCAAGTTAACAATTTTATCCTTTTATTGCAAGTCGTCATTTTTTTACTTCAGGCACTTTCGCGAAAATATTTGTAAGGAAGATCATTATAGAAATGAAAACAAAAAGAACCGCGAAAGAAGTTCTGTCTGCTATGTAACCGAAAACCGGAGCGAGAAAGATAGTGAACAGAGCCGTCATCTGATTCTCGACGGAAAGGACAGTAGCCCGTTCATCTTTAGCCATCATGTCGCCTACGGCATCAACAAAGATAGGTCTCCTAAGGTTTTTCAGAACGAACATGAAAAGGAATGCCGCAGTCACAATATATATCATTTCGAATTTAACGGCGAGGGCTATGATCATCATCGTCAAAGCGAATATGTTCATCGTTATCGTCATCAGTACAGAAGAAGATCTCTTAGTATTCAGTTTGTAAATATTTTTTGACGCGTAGGCGCTGATGATATATATGACCATGTAAACCGCTGCAAGCGATATTTTCAGTGACTGGTCTCGGTCGAGGTCAAGAAATTTTCCAAGCGAGATGCCGGCAACTAGAGTTGCCATTATAGGCTGAATATAATCCTTTACGCTTCCGAAAACCGCATCAAAAAACGAAGAAGATGTGATGGTTTTAAGAATTGGAGAGTTCTTCGAGATCTTTTTCACACTTTCTATGCTCAGCCGGATAAATTCAGTAAAGCTGAACGATTTTTTTGCGCCTTCATCCAGATATGAAGGATAAGACATTATAAGGAACATATCGAGAATGTAAGGCATCACTGATATGAGGAAAAGACTTCTGATAGCGTCAGTCTTAAAAAGAAAAATTACCGACAGAACGGATGAGAGCGCCGACCCAAGCATTGAAAATGACCTCGTTCTTCCGTAAACGAAATTTTTATGAGCGAACCAGTTCTTATGTTCCAGGTATGTATAGATCATAGCTTTGTGCGTGCCCGACCTGAAAGCCTCTCCCAGCCCGAAGAAGATCATTGCGACTGAGAATACAAAAAATCCTGATCCGAGGAAGAAAATAATGAACGATATTATATAGAATGAAAAACACCACATCAGCTCCCGTTTCTTTCCGTAATTGTCGGCGAATATCCCGGACGGGACTTCAAAAATGAACGACATGGCTTCTCTTACGGAATAAAGTAATCCGATCTGGAAAAGGTTAAGTCCCGACTGCATAAGAAAAATTATCAGGAAAGGTTCAAAGAATTTTAAGTTCTTGAAAAATCCGTAAGCGGAGAACTTTGCTATCTGAATATCTTTTTTTATGTCGCTGTATATTCCGTTCATTTGAATATTTCGCCTGTCTGTTTGTACCACAGAAGAATGTCAAGATGGTCAGGCGGGATCTCGATCTCTTTTGAAAATTTCAGAAATTTGTCCTCGATCTCCAGATAAGTCTTGCTGCTGATGGTTTTGGGGATCTCAGGTATGACCCCGAATATGACAAGGTTTTTAAGAATATGTCTGTCAAGTATTGCGATCTGCGATCCCAGTCCGATATTTCTTAAAAAATGTCCGGCTTCTTTGTAGCTGTAGCCTTTAATGTTGTCCACTAGCCATTTACGAAGACCGAAAATATCGTCCGCATTATCTAAAATGAATTTTTTAAAATCCATCGAGTAGAACAGCTTTCGGTTGGCTTCAATATAAGCGCTTTTGTTGTTATGGAACCTTACACCTGTAATGCTGCGGCTTAATACTTCCTTTCCGGCGTTGTAGAGCAGGCCGGAATCTCTCAGATATTCGACACATTTCCAGCATGACTTAGCTTTTGACTGAGGTGTAAGAGTGCAGAAGGAAAGCTCCGCGAACAGGCTGTCATTATCCGTCTTCAGAAATCCGGAACGGAAACCCTCAAGTCTGTTTCTAATATCTTCGCTTATCGTATTATAAAGTATTTTAAGTTCGTTAATTTCATTCTTCATTCCGGCTCCGACTCGGGTTAAGTTAAGAAAGATAAATTATTTTCGGCAAAATTATAACAAAAATCGTTTGGAAAAGCTAACAAAATTTATTATTTTCGGGTTATATACAGAAGTCTGAAACTGGATGGGAAATAAAATACAAACACGGCGGGTTCCATATGGGGTTACTTAAGAAGCTGATAAAAAAGGACAGGGTCTATAATGACAGGGAGAACAGGGGCACTTTCCAGAATGACGAGGAGACTGCAACGAATTTCTGGAAAATTAGAGAAAAGCTTAAGAAGTTCGATCCGTTCCTCCTGTATGAATTTTCTGACGAGACAGATGCGGTAGCGGCACTGATGAACCTCGATTATATAAAAGTGGCGCATGACACCGAAGAACTAATTTGCCTTAAACCGATCATTTTCGGCTACTACTCTACATCTGAGGGCAGCTATGAGGTCATTCTCTGCGGAAAGGAAATAAACGACAGAATGTTTTCTGAAGCTGAGAAGATTTTCGAAAAGTATAATGGAAAGAAGATCAATTCAAAAAAACCTGAAGATAAAAAGAAAGCAGAAATTAAGGAATTGATAGTAAAACCGATACTTAAACCTGTGTCAAAGGAAAAAAAAGATAAAGATAGTGAACTTATTGTCAAAAAGCCTGAAGTCCCCAAAAAACCTCCGGAAGTAGAATTTGTGAAGGAGGAGAAAGCGGTAAAGAGAGGAAATCCTTACACATTCAGGATATATAAGGCAAAATCGAAAGCCGATGCGGTCGCTTTCCTTCAAACCAAGCTCGTGATTGACAGATCAAATATAATCATCGTTAAAACTCCCCGGGGAAGTTTCGGTAGGAACTATAACGGGATATTCTTCCCTGAAAAGAAAAAGAAAAATGATAAGGCGGAGAAATGATCTCAATATTTCAGACCACATATAAAGATTATGGACAAAAAATAAGATATGTACGGCATAAAGTTTTTGTTGAAGGGCAAAATGTACCTGAGGATTTAGAGATCGACGGAAAGGATGATTCATGCTTTCATATTCTCCTTACGAAGAACGATGAGGCTATCGGTACGGGAAGGATGGAAATGGACGGTCATATCGGAAGGATCGCTGTTCTTGAAGAATACAGAGGAATGAATTTCGGGTCTATGATAATGAACAAACTGGAAGAGATCGCTGCGAAGAACGGCATTAAAAGAACTTATCTTAATTCGCAGGTACAGGCAGTTTCGTTCTATTTGAAATTAGGTTATGAACCTGTAGGCGATTATTTTATGGAAGCGGGTATAGAACACAGGAAGATGATAAAAGAACTTCAGAGGTAGAGTATGGACTTTTTTAAAAAAATATTCGGCTTCAGGAAAGCTTACAAACAATCAGACAACAATGGTAAAAATAATAAGAAACACGGCCGTCCCGAACTGGTAAAATTTATAAAAGAAGAAAATCAGGTAAGATCGGGACATACCCACAAATTAAGGATACACAAAGGCCCCGATGCTGCTTCCGCGATTGCATTTCTTGAGCAAAATCCGGTAGAGGACAATATGCTCTATATTGTTGTAGAGACACCTGAAGGAAATTACGGAAGAAATATCCAGGGTATTTATAAAGGATAGCCCGCTTTCGAACGGTTTCACAAAGTTATTCACAATCTTTTAACACATTAACAATCAATATTTTTACGGAAGATTTCATATTTTTAACTTGACATTATTTTTCTGACTCTAATTCATTCCTGATCAAATATAGAAAGAACTGTATTTCTTATTGCGTGGATTTAATGGAAATAAAGCTGTGTCAAGAAAAATTTTGGGAATATTTTTAAAGAAAACCGGAAAATATAAACAGATTGTTCACAAAAAGGCATTAATTATTTTCGTAACTTACGGAAGTTTTATCATTTTTAGTATAGATCAGTTTGTTTTTCAAAACGGATATTTTTATTAGGTCTCCGTATTTGATCTCTCCTGAAATGATCTTTTCAGCAACCGGATCTTCAATAAAATTTTCAACAGCGCGTTTGAGTGGTCTCGCACCGTTTTCCTGATCGTAAAATTCCTTAAGTATGTAATTTTTTACTTTAGGAGATATCATTAGGTGAACATCAATTTTCGAAAGCTTCTCGCAGGCATTTTCAATATGATTAGAGATAATCTGAAGAACAGCGTTGTCTGAGAGGTGATTAAAAATGAGAACTTCATCGATCCTGTTAAGAAATTCAGGTTTAAAATATTTCTCAGCCGTCTTTCTTATGCTTTCTTTCATTTTAAGCTCTTTTTCATCGAAAGATGTTTTGCTTCCGAATCCGATATTTTCAGTGTTGGAAAGGTTTTTTGTACCGATATTCGAAGTGAAGATGATTATGGTATTTTTAAAATCGACCTTTCTCCCGTTGCCGTCGGTCAGAGTACCCTCGTCAAGCACCTGCAATAACATACCGAAAACATCCGGGTGAGCTTTTTCGATCTCGTCGAAGAGGACAACAGAGTAAGGCTGTCTTCTCACTTTTTCGCTTAGCTGGCCTCCCTCTCCGTAGCCTACATAACCGGGCGGGGATCCTATCATTCTCGATACGTTGAATTTTTCCATATATTCGCTCATGTCTATCTTAATGAGAGATCTCTGATTCTCGAATATCTCCTCAGCGAGAACTTTTGCGAGTTCCGTTTTCCCGACTCCTGTCGGTCCGAGAAAAAGGAATGACCCTATAGGTCGCTTAGGGTCTTTGAAACCGGTACGCGCTCTCTTTACTCTTCTTATGACTGCCTCAATAGCCTCGTTCTGATCTATGATCCTTTTAGAGATCGTCCTGGAAATTCTCTTGAGTCTGTTGCTTTCTGAAATTTCGAGCTTGGAGATCGGTATTGATGTCATCATTGAAACTATGTCTCTAATGTTCTCGATATTAATGTTGAGAAATTTATTGGATGCCGATTTCTGCCAGACCTCCCTTTCCTTCTCAAGTTTCTCCCGCAGCTCGTTTATCCTGTCCCTGAGTTCGGCGGCTTTTTCGAAAACCTGTTTTTCGATATAATTATTTTTGTCCCTGTTGAGAATATCTATCTGCTCCTCAAGGTCAGTTATTTTCTGCGGTATCTTAACAGTAAGGTGTTTCTTGGCGCCGGCCTCATCTATAACATCGATAGCCTTATCAGGCAGAAAACGGTCTGTGATGTATCTGTCGCTCAGTTCGGCTGCTGCGAGAAGGCATTCGTCAGAATACTTAACCTTGTGGTGTTTTTCGTATTTTGGTTGAAGCCCCTTGAGTATCTCGTAAGTCTCGGATACAGTTGACGGGTTGACAAGCACCTTCTGGAACCTCCTCTCCAGAGCGCCGTCTTTCTCGATCGTCGTTCTATATTCGTCCAGCGTCGTAGCACCGACGCACTGGATCTCTCCGCGGGCAAGGGCGGGCTTGAACATGTTGGACGCGTCCATCGAGCCGGTCGTGCTCCCGGCACCCACTATTGTGTGTATCTCGTCGAGGAAAAGTATGGTGTTCTTATCGTTCTCCACCTCTTTTATCACAGCCTTTATCCTCTCCTCGAACTGACCTCTGTATTTGGTGCCGGCTATCAGCATTCCCAGGTCAAGCCCGAGTATCCGCTTGTTCAGCAGTACCGACGGAACCGATTTCTCGACGATCTTGACAGCAAGACCCTCGACTATCGCTGTTTTACCGGTTCCGGGCTCTCCGATAAGAATAGGATTGTTCTTTTTCCTTCTCGAAAGTATCTGGATTATTCTTTCAATTTCTTCAGACCGCCCTATTACAGGATCAAGTTTTCCGTCTCTTGCCATTTGAGTTATGTCGTGAGAGAACATTTCAATGCTGAATTCCGGCGCATTATCCATCTTCTCCATGGGTAATTTTCCGGGCTTCTGGTTCGAACCTGTACCTGTAAGGAGTATCTGTTTAACTCTTTGGTATGTAACGCCGTGAAACCTTAAAATCCTTTCGGGAAATGTGTTCACAGCCTTGGTAAGAGAAAGGAGGAGATGTTCCGTTCCCGAATAAACACTGTTGAGCTCTGCCGATTCTACGATCGACTGGGCCAGTATTCTGTCACTTTCGTGGCTGATCGGGATGAAACCGATTTTAATAAGACTTTTATTTCGTGAAAGACCGTTCTCAAGATCTCTTGCTATTGTAACAAGATCGCAATTAAGTTTATTTAAAATATTTATTGCAGTACCTTCATTCATTCTGAGCAGTGCAAGGGCAAGATGACCGGGATAAACAGTATCGTTACCGAGCTGGAGCGTGATCTCTTTTGACAGGTTGATCAATTTTATCATTCGCGTTGAAAAATTCGTTTCCATAAATGTCCTCTGAGAGTTAAAGAATTACTGCTGCTTTTCTTTTATTTCGTCTATCTTTTTAATCACTTTCTCTTCAATTACTTCATCAATTTTGTCTTCAGCCATAGACCTTATGTTCTGTACGAACGGGTCCATCATTTTAGAAACTCTGTATGCAGCGTAGCCGATCCTCGAATAAGTCCTGGAATTTTCTTCATAATCAATATTTTCAGATGCATTCTTTAGAGAATCGAATTTTACGGAGATCTCTCCATCCGATGCTTTTGAAGCAAGCTCAAGAGATTTGTTAATAAGATCGTCTGTTGTCTTGTCGGGAATTATATATTTATCCAAAAACGAGCTTCCGTCCGCGGAGAATGACCTTATCAACAGAAATATTATCGTGACTATGAGGAATCCTTTAACAGCCCCGAACAGTATACCTGCGATTCTGTTGGGAATAGAAGTAAGTGCAAAATTGACGGTCTTGCCTATAAGCCACCCTGCGATGAGGAAAACGAAGAATATTATGAAAAATGCAGCGATCCCGGAAAGGAGAAGAACTGTACCTTCGGGCTCGTCAGAAAATGTCTCAGCCAGAAATTTACTTAAAGGAGTATTGAACCAGAAAGCGCAGAATATTCCTGCGGCCTGGAATAATTGCGAAACGAAACCTTTCATAAAGCCGAGTAAAGCGAAGATCCCTATTATAGAAATGACAAAAATATCAATGAAGTTCATATTGACTCCGGCTGTTTAACTGGAATATAAAAAAAAAGAGTGAACAAGTCACTCTTTTTTTTATAATGGATCAAATTATGATTAGAAACCTCTGTTCTGCATTCTCTGGATCTTCTGCTGTTTTCTCATAGCCTGGATCCTTTCTCTTCTATGAACCCATGTAGGCTTGTCGTATCTCTCTCTCAGCCTAAGTTCGGCAAGTACACCGCTCTTTTCAAATGTCTTGGTGAATCTTTTCAAAGCTTTTTCGAAATGTTCTCCGTCTCTGACTTTAATATGTATCACTCAGCGTCACCTCCTTTAAAGTGCGATACTATGATCGGGTCGTAAATATAACTATCGGTATTTTAATTTGCAACAGAAATATTTATTTTATTTAAGCAGTGATATCTTTCGGATCATACTCATTCCGCTTCCGTCTTTGAGGCCGATAAAATATGTTCCGGATGTAAATTTGC
>JAQVNT010000068.1 GCA_028702975.1 Candidatus Delongbacteria bacterium | reverse complement strand
GTCAGGTCGAAGTGGGAATAGTATTCCTCTCCCGACCTTCCGCCGGTATCGCATCCCGACAGGATGACCGTTTTACCGTTCATATCGGATTGGCTTATCTCTTTCCAGTCAGTTTTGCCGTCGTTATTGTCATCGGCCGAAAGCTGAATGTAACTTGATCTTCCCGAAGCGGCGAGGGAGTCTTTTTTCAGAACGAAGCTGTGGACGGGGAGGTGGATCATCCCGTACTTTGCTGCGGCGGCCGATCTTAAAAGCGATTCGGTTGCATCCGTTCCCGTGACGAGTTTTGTATTGTTCAGAAAATCAGACAGTGATCCGGCTTCCCTTTTTGCGTAAACAAGGTCGCTTTCGGCAGTAAAAGGGTCAAATAAAGATAATGCACGAGTAGTCCTGTCGGCTTCAGGGAATTCAATGGCGGATGATAATCTGTCTGTCTCGGTCAGGCTGAATCTGTCGCACAGGAACATTTTTCCGTCGTATAAGGCGTCAAAGGGATAGTTTTTGAGGCTGCCGGTAGAATAAATTATCAGGTTCGTTATTCCGGACAGGTTGTCTGTTGCCTCTTTGACGAATATTCTTTCATAGACTTTTTTCGATGCGCTTAAAAATTCCCCCTTAGATTCGATATTTGCCGTCAGATCCCCGAATTCTTTTGTTATGGAAAGCCCGAATGACACCACCTTATTTCGGGTAATGACGACCGTGATCCCCTCCTTCCCGTGAGGCTGGAGTAATAGAAGCGCCGTTTCATTATCGAGCGAAGCCTGTATTTCTTTTATGCCGGATGTATTTTCATCTTTCGACGATATTTTTGGTGAAAGGGAAAAATATTTCAGATCGTTCGATCTTATCAGCCTGTCACGGGCGCTCATTTCCGAAACAGCTTCATCGATCTTTGAATCCTTAAGCAGAAGGTATATTTTTTTCTCGTAACCCTTAAGTATGACCGGAATCTGGTCTGAAGGAAGCTGATTTGCGCTGCGGCTGACGAGACTGTCAGCTTTATCTGTCAGCTTGTCCAGGATCGAAAGAGCCGTGTCCGGCGATCTCTTTTCATGCAGTCCTGCCAGGCTGAGCGCGGATTTGAGGAACACATCGCTGAACCCTGATCTTTCTGCAATATCCATGCTGTTTTCAATGTAAACAATGCCTGAATCAGTTCTGTTCAGGGCAAGTAACGATAAGCCTTTGCCGTAAAGCCCTCTGGCCGTAAAATAACCGTCCCCGGCATTTTTTGAAAGTCCGATGCAGTTTGAATAGCTTATAAGCGCGCTGTCAGGCATATTTTTAAGATCAAGATATATATCGCCCCTGTAGAACTCCGCGGATATCATTGCCTGAACATTGCCTGTTCTATGAGCCAGTTCGATGCTTTTTGACAGATTTTTTTGCGCGCCTGTGACATCGTTCTCCAGTATCATGATCTTGGCGAGGTTCACTCTGGCTGTGCTTTCAGTGAATTCATCTGAATTCTCTATCGTTTTCTCGAGCGCTTTATAGGAATAAGTCCTTGCGGCGGGAATATTGTTTAACTTTACTTCTACCAGGCTGCGGGTGTTGAATATCCTCATTTTCTCGCCGTCGTCCGCAACGCTTTTTTCTGCCAGATCGAGATATTCCAGCGCGGAAGAAAGTCTGTCGGTATAATAACATACATCCGCAATGCTGATATAAACCGGTACTTTCCGCGCTTCGCTGTCAAAATAGTCCAGCGATTAAAAAAAGAGCTCCTCAGCCTTGGAATATTCGGATATTTTCATGTAGCACAGCCCCGCCGATACAAGAAGCTCGCCGAATGACTCCGCGCTTACATCTTCGAAAAGTTCAAGGTTGCTGTTTATCGAGTTGTAAACTGAAAGGGCGGAATCAGTCTCGTTCGCCCTGTAATAGCTTACCATGATGTTCCTTAGAGAATTGAACAGCAGTTCGCTCTCTTTTACGCCTGCCTCTTCAGGCAGAATATCAAGTTCTCCCGAGCTGAGAAGGCCTGTCTTTTCAAGATATTTCCTCTTGTATTCGATGCTTCTGTTATGATCGCCTTTGTAGGAATAGATCACCGAAAGCATATCGTAGGCCGCATTCTTATGTTCATCTTCAGCTGAAGGATCGGAAATTATCATATTCTGGAACTCGATACTTTTGTCGTAATCCTTATTCCTAAAATGATCCTTCGACACCGAATCGTAAGCCAGTATCTTCTCTTTATCCAGTGAATTCTTTTCGGCGTATTTTATAAGCTCAAGTCCGTAACTTACAGCCCTTTTATAGTCTTTGATCTTTGAAAGGGAACTTATGAGCGTTTTGAGTATGTTCAATTCCTGTTTGTCGCCCACATTTCTTGCCATCGCGAGAGCCTGTATGAAATGTACAGCCGCTTTTTCATAGACCCTGCTGTTGTAATATCTCACTGCGTCCATAAGTGAACTTCTGAGGTTGGATGAGGCGAATTCCCTCTGCTCTTCCTTGTTCATTCCCGAAAGTCCGAATACAGTGCATCCTATCCTGCTCTCCTTAATGATCGCGGCGATGCTCTTTTCCGCTGTCTCAGTCCGAAGTTTTTCAGCCAGCACGGCCGTACTGTCCGGGCACATTATGACCGTCTGCACTCCTGCGAAGATCATGCTGTTGGCCATGATAATGTTTTCCATACAGTCCTTTCCGTTATCGCCGGTTAGAACAGCGTAGGCAGGTATCTTGTACTTCAGGACATCTTTAATCCTGAAAGTGTTGCCACCGAACGACAGTGTTTTTTCAAGCGCGTTTACTGCGCCCGACCCGGCAGGTCCGTCAAAGTAAATGATACCGCCATTCTCGAATGCGGGAGCCATGTCTTCGCTATTAATATTTATCTCCGATGCCTTCTTGAACTCGGAATAGTTGATATTAGCGTTCTCCGTTACGGTCTTTAAGCTCCTGACGGTAGGAATAAGAGTCACTATTAGGTGGCCCGGAATATATTCCGAGCTCATTGAGTGACCCGCGAAAGAACTGTTGTCAGTATCCGGTATTATGAACAGGTGCTCTATCTCTTCAAGCTCATTTGAGAAAACCTCATAGATCTTTTCAGGCTCACCGGACGCTGTTTCCGCAAACTTCGTATATTCAGCGCTCCTCAGAAAATAAAGGTCTCTGTCAGGCATTGAGTAAACGCTCAGAACTGCTTTGTATTCCCCCGTTATCTCATCAAGAGCCACTTCGTCTATGTCCTCTATGCTGACGAACTGAAGCAGCCTCTCATCGTTCGATCTTTTTATCTGGCTGAATATCTCATCAAGCTCTTTTTCATAAAAATCAGCCTGCTTTTCGTATTCTTCAATAGTGTTTGCATACTTTTCGGGATCTTTATTCCTCATTATTTCCGCGTTCTGCCTGTAACGGATTATCTCCTCGTTGTTGAACCTTATCTTTTTAATATGTATCTGGTGGAGCTGTTCTTTATAATCGATATACCTGCTGGAGTAATAATTGAGAAGGATCCTGCTTTTGTACCTTTCGGCGTAGTTCATAGCGGTGAACGGGTCGTTGTTTTTTAAATACCACGATATCAGCCTGTCATAAAGCGGTCTGATGTCTTCTCTCCAGCCGGTGATAAGCTCATAATCCGCCGTAGAGGGAAGGTATTCCGAGAGAATTTTTTCCGACTCTGTCCAGTATTCGAGCTTTTGACCAGGCTCCTGTGCTACGTCCCCCGCCCTCAGCAGATATCTCCATTTCAGGAGCTTGTCGCGGGTGAGGTCTGAAAATGCCTTTCCGTTCTCAAAAACCTTAATAGAGCGCTCAAGATCGCCGCTTTCACTCAGAGCCGCTGAAAGGTTGAACAGTATCGCAGCTGAGATGCTGTTCTTTTGTTCTGACGATCTTTTTACGGCTGATATGACAGAGTCGGCCGCCATCAGGTCCCTTATTGATCTGTCAAGATATTTGAAAGCCTGATATTTTTCTGCAGGCTGTCCCGTGACCAGAGTTTTGAACAGCGAGTAGTTGATGGCTCCTTTAAGGTTCAAATTCTCCGCTCTGCTGAAAACATCCGAGGCTGTTTTTGAGACCGAAAGAACCATAGTATCGGCCGCAGCGGCATGCAGATCGGATAATTTCATTATTCGTGATCCGCTCAGCATAGCCTTCAGGATATTGTTCTCGTTCTCCAGTGCTGCGCCGTAGAGCTCGAGTTCGAGACAGGCTTCTTTTGAATTTTCGAACCTCTTTACGCTCTCTTTCCAGTTCTTTCTGTAATATTCAACTATACCCAGCCTGTTCTCTATCAGACTTAAAGCGAGCCTGTTTCCCTTTTTTCTGAACACTTCGGCTTTATTTTTGAGGTATTCGGAGACTTTGTTGAAGTCTTTTATGAAATGATAGTTCGACGCCTGCATGGCGTATAAAAGTGCCAGCTCGTCAGTTCCTTCAAACCCTTCCGAATACTGCGATCCTATGACAAGATCCAGCTTCCATACCGGGATATCAAGCCCAAGAAAATTCAGAACAATCATATTATTTTTAGTTCTTTCGTCAGTAAAATCCGGTTCATTGTCAAATATTTCATCAATGATCCCCGCTGAGGCTGCATATTCCTGATCGACAAGTTTTGCGAAGGCGCTGTTCCTCTTGATCAGGCTGACCGCCTCAGGATTGTCCTCGCTTTTCAGCTTGAGAATTATCTCGGAATATCTGCTGAAAGCTTCGTCCCCGCCGATCATGTCGCCCTCCTTATCCTCTTTAGTGAGATAAAGAAGCGCCGTTCTCATCGATACCCTCAGTTCGCCTTTCCTGTCGTTGATATTTTTGTATATCTCAAGCGCTTTGTCATAATATTCGACAGCAGCTTCATCATCGGCGGTGAACATGCAGTGCCCAGTCCTTTCATAGATCATCGCTTTCTGCAGAGAGGATGAAAATTCATATCCGCCGTTTATGACTTCCAGATAATAGAAAAGAGCCTGTTTTCTGGCATATTCACCCATATTATAATAATTGTTCGCCAGATTGAGCTTCATTTTCATCTCAAGTTCCCTGTCGCTTTCTTTCTGACAGAGGATAAGGCCTTTTCCCAGCAGGGATATAGCGGTCTCCGTATGGTCCGTATCTGTATCTTCGATAATATTGACTGTTTCAAGAATAAATTTGAACGGTCCCGTTATGTAGTCCAGCGTTTTTAGAAAAAAGTTCCTGTCATCATCTTCCGATTCCTCCCGGAGCACGATCAGATGAAGAGCTTCGTGGCAGAATGATAGTGTCAGATAAGCGTACTTAAGGCCGCTGTCGAGTTCAAGTGCCCTGTTCAGGTAATCCACCGCTTCGGTCAAGTCCCTTTTTACAGCACCTTTGAGCGAGTAGGAGTAACCCATCGCATAATTCAGGTACGGATCGCTTGTGTTCCTGCTGTACAGGTTTGAAAAGAACCTGACCGCTTCATCCGTTTTATTGAGGTTTGAATACGAGTCAGCTATACCTCTGATGATCTTTGCGTTCCTGCTGTCCAGTTCATAAGCGGATGTATAGGTTAGAAGTGCGTTGTCGTAAAGCTTGCGGGATGTGAATTTTTCGGCGCGTTCCAGATATATTTCTGAGAGTTTTATTCCTGCTGCTATCGAATAGAGGTCATAGTCGATCCCTCTGTAACTGTCCGTCATATATTTAAGAAGTCCTTCCGATTCGTCCTCATAACCGTTTTCTGCCAGAATTTCAGAAAGTTTCAGATCTGCCCGGGCGGAAAATCTCTTCAGAGTAACATTATCGGGCTTTTTAACATAATATTTTTTTACTTCCCGGTAGGCCGAAGCTCTATCCCCGAAGTTCGCCTTCATATCACCGTCCTTTAGACCGGCGTAAGATCTGATCTCGTCAGAGATACTTTCATTCGTGATTATGTTGTAGATCCTGTTCCTTATCGTACCAGTCTGCTCGGATAATTCGAAGTACGAACTTATATACCTTTCACGGTCTTCAGGGCTTTCTGCCTGCCTGACGGATATGTCAAGCATGCTTTCCGAAGCAGCCGCATTACCTTCACCCAAAGTCGAAAGTGAATGACTGAACAGGCTTTCAGGATCATCTGTACCGTCCGCATTCGTTCTGCACCTCAAAAAATAACTTCCCGCCGTTGTGTATCTCCCGAGAAAGAAATATATCCGCCCGATCTTTAGATAAATGCTGTTCAGAGCGTCTTTCGACTTGTACTTTTCTGCAAGCGAATTTAAGTATCTGATATATTCGTCTATCTCGTATCCGTAAACATTTTCGGGGATGTTTCTTCTCTTTAATTCGACGCTGATCCTTTTTATTTCAGCCTGAGACGATATGATCTCGTCGCCGGCATACCTGCTGATGATGATCCTGTATATTGATTCGGCCTGAGCATATTTTTTCTGGATCTCATATATCTCCGCTATCCTGAAATATACTTCAGCGCGGGCCTCGACACTTCCGGTTTGGAATGAGATCGTCCTGTTGTATGACAGAAGCGCGCTGCTCAGAAGTTCTGAGTACTGTGTACCGGTAGAACCTGTTATTGTGGAAAGTGCCGATTTCGCCGTATATTCGTCAAAAAGCCTCTCCGAAAGTTCAGCCTGTGCGGTAAAATCCTTGAGGTCGGGGATTATTCCTTCGTTCCCGCACGACCAAATGTCGCTGCTGCCCATTCTGTCCGAGATAAAATAAATTCTGCCTTCGGGCGTGACCTCAGGATCTTTAGACGAATATGATTCCGGGGTCAGCTGCATCGGGTCGGAATAGTATTCCCCATCCTTATCGATCCTGTAGAGTACCGAATTGTCTTTTATATCGAGCAGCAGGTCGCCGTTGGTATCGCCGGTTATTGCGGAATAGACAATATAAGAGCCGTCAGGCGGAGCGCTCAACCCTGTTATGATCTTTGTACCGAATGTAGCCTGTACCGCTTCGGATAATTTTCCGTTCTCCAGTCTGGAAACATAAATGTTTGAAAAACCGTAAATGTCGCCTGAAGCCGAATAGATAAGATCACTTCCTGACAGCAGGGCTTTTTCTCCTATATCTGAACCTGTGAATGAAGGCTTTTTCCCTGATCTTTTTACCATGCCGAGCTTCCCGCCGGAAGTGAAATACAAGTCGGACCCGTTTAAAAACGGGCTCTTTTCCGCGCCGACCGAATGATAGATCAGTTTTTGCGAACCGTTATCTTCAAGCTCATAAATATTTCCGTGAATATCAGTTTCGTCCGAGATCATCAGAAGTCTTTTGCCGTAAAATGCGGGATATTCGTTCGAAGGCTGCGAAGTTATGCGTGTGACTTTCTCTGTTTTCAGGTTTTTTTTGAACACGCCAAAATTCCCGTACCTGTCGGAAGCAAAATAGATCTCATTTGAGTTCTTTACTGCCAAAGAAGTTTCCGCCGAAGGTTCGGTCGTTATCTGAACAGCCTCATAACTTTCTGTATCGATGCCTGAAAGCAGAGTGACAAGGGCGGCCAGAAGTATTATGAGTTTTTTTCTCATCTGATAACTTTACAGAAAGTTCTCGAGATTATTTTTTAGTTTGGCGATAGACTCTATATTATTATTCAGTTTTTCCTTTTCCTTGCTGATCACAGCCTCAGGCGCATTCGAAACGAACTGCTCGTTCGACAGCTTTTTGTTTATTCCCGTATTTATCCCCTCAAGCCTCGCGATCTCTTTTTCGATCTTTTCTCTTTCGGCACCGAGGTCTATTATTCCTTCAAGCGGGATGAAAAGCTCAATGCCGTTAACCATCTCTGAAGCCGAGAGTTTAGGTTTGTCCGCATTTTTATCGAAAACTATATCCTCGATCTTAGCCAGGAACATTATAACCGAAGTGAACTTTTTAAGATCTTCGTTCTCTGTTTTAAGAACAAGCTTGAGCGTCTTTGAAGGAGGAATTGAATTTTCAGCCCTGATAACCCTTATCTTACCGATCAGCTCTTTTACCGTTTCCATTATCGTTTCAGCCTCAACATCAATAAGGGTCATGTCGGGTTCAGGTATAGTCGACAGCATGATGGAATCGCCTTCCTTCCTCTCCTCGATCCCGTGCCAGAGTTCTTCAGTAATGAACGGCATGAACGGATGAAGCAGCCTTAAA
>JAQVNT010000067.1 GCA_028702975.1 Candidatus Delongbacteria bacterium | reverse complement strand
GTCCCTTCTAGCAACATAACCGTCAACAATGTCGGATACTTCTGAAAGGCTCATTATGACATAAGCGATTATCAGCAGTTTGATATTTCCGCTGAATATCAGAAGAACGCCTATAAGTGTAAGGATTATCCTTGATACCGTTATCGCATTGACCTTATTATAATACTTTGAATCCAATTTTCCGCCTTTGATCTTTATTTCAGATAAGAATATAATAAATTATAATCGCATTGTCATCATAAATGTTGAACCCTAGTACGCAATTTTCACCAGTTCGTCCTCGATATTCTCCCAGACAAGTTCTGATCCGGCTTTTATGCAATTGCTTTTGTATGAGCTGTATTTCTTGTCGTCATTAAGTAAATCGTTTATTGTTTCAGCTATATTTTCCTCATTATCCGGATCTATAACCTCCCCGACGAGGTAACCTTTAACATATCTCGACATTTCCGGGAAGTCAGACGCGATCTGGGGAACCTGGGCCTGTATCAGCTCGAACATTTTATTGGGTGCGGAATAGTAATAGCTTTTGCCGAAATTCTTTATCAGGCACAGCCCGACATAGGCACAGACTGTGTAATTAATAAGTTCACTGTGAGGAAAAGGACCTGCAAAATATACCCTGTGACCGATCCCGAGCTTAGCGGCAAGGTCTTTGAGCCTGCTCTTTTCCGATCCGTCTCCGATAAGGACAAGAACCGCGCCTTCATCAACATTAACGAATGATCTGATAATACCGTCAAGGCCGTTGTTGACGAGAAAATGACCCTGATACAGAACGATCCTTTTATTTTTATCGATCCCGAGAGTTTCGTGAAGAAGATCTTTGTTATCAGGGATCTCTTTTTTCAGTGGAAGGTTCGTAAATACACGAACTTCTTCCAGCCCGTATATCTGCTCCAGCTCTCTCGCAATAGGCTCGGATACGGTGATGACTTTTTTTGCTGCTTTAATAAATATCCTTTCGTAACTGATCCAGAATTTCTTAGCTATCGGCCTGTTTTCGATCTGCGAGTTCCCGTGCCAGAATTCATGAGCATCGTAGATATAAGGCTTCCTTTTAAGTTTAGACGCAAAAAAAACAGGAAGAAGAGGAAAAATGTCGTGAGAATAGAATACTGTACATTTCTCGCGAATGAGAATAAAGAAAAGCTTTATCCAGAATATCATCATGTTTAGAACCAGCGGCAGATTTTTAAAAAGCCTTACCCTCGAATACTCTATGTCGTCCCAGCCTTTAAGCTGATCATTTTCGTATCTGATACCTATTACTTTAACGTCGAAACCGAATTTTTGAAAGCTGTGGGCGACCTTGTAACCCCTGTACTCATGGTGGAGCGTGTCAAAAACAGCAAATATTATCTTGTTCCTGTTCAATTAAGTATATCTTTATTTAACCTGTAGAATCCTTTAAAATTTTCAGGTTTAAGCCAGTAATAGCTCAATCCCTGCGTGTCTGACTTAACTACTTTATTTTTTGATTCTGACGCATATATTAAATTAAAATTGTTTGGAGATGATAGGTCCGTTATCATTCCGAACATTCCGTCGTTCAATACTACCAGATCTCCGTTCTTGATATCGCCTTTGCTTACCTTTGATGTATTTTTCAATATTTCTTTTGAATCCATATAACCTTTGAACTTCATTTTGTTCTCTGCAGCGGAATTTCTCCATATAGCACAAATAAGATGCGAATTATCCGCAGCTCTGTCCTTATCGGGATCAGCACCGAGCCTATATTTCAGTCCCTCATATTTTGACGCCCACTTCTTTACAGAAACCGCGAAACTTCCCGGTACGGACGCGATCTGATCTGTGCTATTCTGCTGTTCGAAATTTGAGGCGAATTCATCCTCGAACTGGGCGGTCATTTCGTCCTCGCCTTCAAAGTATTCTCCGTCAATCCTGTTCTGTTCTTCTTCGTCCGCTGCCGGATCGAATTTCTGTTCTTTTTCAGAGGAAGAGACCAATTTTTTATCTTTAAGGTTTTCAATATTTTCACCTGTCCTGACATTTTTGTCAGGATCATAGAACATAAAATACCAAACGGCAGCTCCTGCGATTACAATGATCATCAATGCCGTGAACATGTCGAACATGCGGGCAAAGAATCCCCCGCCGCTTTTTTTGCTGCTTTTTTTAGTCTTGCTTTTTTTAGCCATAACTTATCATCCCTGCTTTTTAAATTAAATACACTAAGAGCTGAAAACAGCCAATAATAAAACCAAGCACTCCGCCGAAATATGTTACGTAAGCGAGCTGTGTTCTGGTAACGCTGAGGATTATCTCCTCCAGCCTCTCAAGTGAAAATTCTCTTACTTTTATCTTAACTGTCTCTCTAACGTCAAGTTCGTCAAGAACTGCCGGAAGTTCTTTGTCCATCATTTCAATTACTTTGTCCGAGATCATCTTTTTAATATCGGAAGTAATGAACGATGAGAGTATTCCGAACTGACCGTACATATTTTCGAGAGCGTCATATATCTTCCCTCTTACAGATTCTTTTCTGAATAACTGATGAAGAGAGTCGTTTGTCAGAAGGTGATCTCCCACTGTGTTTCCGATCTTCTCGGCAAGCTTTTCGTGCTCTTTGGGTATTACTCCCGGAGTAAAAGGAAGTCTGAGCCCAAAGATAAACACAGGCTTGAAAGGTCTGAACAGCATCTTTATTGCGAGATGGTTAGTAAGCAACCCGATCACCGCTCCTATCAGCGGGGGCAGTATGTACTTCAGAAATTCAATATTCAATTCACACCTCGTTTATTTTAACAGCTACTGCCTGATACCTGTCAAGTTTCTTGTTCCGCGTCTGCTTTCTGCTCAGGAAAGGCAGTAGTTTTACTAATTTAAATCCGTTTTGTTTTAGCAGTTCTTTTATCTCTGTCGGTGAATAACCTCTTTCATGATGAGTTTCATCGAAAGTAATAAATCTTCCGTCTTTCTCTCTGATAAAGAACTTCATTCTGCACTCCAGGATCAGAGTATCCATATCGAATTCGGAATCGTAGGAAATAAAAAATTCTTCTGTTTCCTCGATCTTAACGCCTTCCCACTCATTCACAAGACCGTAGATCGAATTAAAATCGAACAGCAGCAGTCCGTCTTCATTGAGAGCTTTATTTGAGCATTTGAAAAATGATGACAGATCCTGAGGCTTTTTAAGATAATTAACAGTGTCGAAGACTGAAATTATGTTATCATATTTTCTACCTGATCTGAAATTTTTCATATTGCCCGATTTAAAACTGCTTCCGGGAAGTTTTTTTCTTGATATTTTTACCATCTCACGGCTCATATCGAAACCTGAAACTTCGTAACCGAGCTGCCTGAAATAAACAAGCTCCTCGGAGGTGCCGCAGCCCGCATCCAGTATATTTGTTCTTTTCCCTCCCGACGACAAGATCAGATCGTCGAGGCAGTCAACAAGTTCCTGATAATCGAACGGGCTCATTATAAGATCGTAATATTTTGCGATTTTATCAAACATTAGTGCTCATCCTTTAAATATTTATGGATTATTTTAAACATATCTCCGAAAATTGCCGGTCCCGAGCATACAACGCAGCCGCTGTTCAGGTAGTCTTCTTCCCCCTTAAAGTCGCTTAACGCGGCTCCGGCTTCTTTCGCAATGAGCACTCCGGCCGCAAGGTCCCACGGCGACAGCCATCCTTCAAAGAATCCGTCGAACCGTCCCGCCGCAACATATGCAAGATCAAGCGCGGCACTCCCCATTCTCCGTACCCCGGAAGAAGACGCAAGTATTTCCGACAGGCATGCAAAATATTTCTCTCTCTTGCCGGGTCTTCTGAACGGCATACCTGTAGCTATTAAACACTGCTTGAGTTCCTTAGTGGACGACACCTGTATTTTACTGCCGTTCAAAAACGATCCTCCACCCTTAACAGCATGGAACAGCTCATCTGAGTAGGGATCATATATTACACCTGCCTGCATCTCGCCTTCCGTAAAAAAAGCTATTGAAACGGCGCTGTGCTTTAGTCCGTGAATAAAATTGGTCGTACCGTCCAGCGGGTCTATTATCCAGAGATCATTTTTTGGTTCAAAGCGGCCTCCGTCTTCTTCGGCCAGAAAGTTATGTCCGGGAAATTCCTGCAGAATGATACCTTTTATTATATTTTGACATCTGATATCCGTTTCTGTTACGTAGTCCGAGGGTGATTTTATCGTAATTTTTGAAGGCTCGGATTCTCTGATCACTTCTCCTGCTTCGCGTGCCGCCTTAATCGATATCTGAATTATTTTCAAAATATCTACCATTTGATCTTTTTCCTGTTCAGATAATGCTGAGCTTCTTTATGACCCAGTCTGGCAGCTTTCTTTGTGTAGAAAAGATTTTTATCTCTCTGTTTCATTGTTTCATAAACTATCCCGATATTGTAAAAAGCGTCTGCGTGATTCTTATCAAGGTCAACCGCTTTCAAATAATGATTTAACGCCAGTTCAATGAAACCTTTCGCATATAAAGACGCCCCGATATTGTTATTTATGTCGGCAGAATTCGGGTCAAGTTCAAGAGCCTTCCTGTAATATGTAAGAGCTTCATCGTACTCTTTCAGAGCATGATATACGCCGCCGAGTCCTTTAAATGCCGCCGATGATGTCGGATCAAGTTCCACGACCTTCAGATAAGATTCGACCGCATGGTTATAGTATCCTTTTTTCCGGTACGCTATGGCTTTGTTTAGATAAGCCTCGTGATAATTTTTCTTCAGAGCGATCGCCTGATTGTAATAAACAATACCCTTGTCGTAGTCACCAAGCTTTACATGACATACACCGAGATTGTAGTAGCCTTCGGCAAAACGGGGATTCTTATTTACAGATTTTTCAAAGTAAGTGATGGCTTTAATGACCATCCCTTTCTGATAAGCCTCAATTCCGTCAGCGAAATGATTATCAGCGGTGACGGCGGCAGCGATCAACATTAAGATCAGAACACAGTATTTATTCATTTATCTCTCCGTTTTATCTCGATGCAATGATAGAAATTTTTCAGTTCCTCGATCTTTCTGTCGTACTTCAGAAAATCTTTCTTTGACGGCATGCTGATTTTTCCCGCTATATTTTTAGCAGTCGTAAAATACTCTTTTCTCAAGTCATCAATATCCTTAAGCGATATTTTTCCGGTATCAAAATCATCATCGATACTGAATTCGCAGGACTTATTTTCATGATCGATATGCCTCCACTCTGAAGTAATCGGATCAAAACCGTACAATTTCAGGAATCTTTCTCCATATTCAGCTATGAATTCTATGGCATCTATTATAAACTCAACATCATCCTCTCCGAATATCCAGTGAAGATTTACTCTTACCCACCCGGGTTTTACGCCGGTCATCCCTTGACCCACAACGATTTTCCTGTATTTCAGAGACATTTCATTTGAAATATGAAGAAGTCTGTGACCGTATGGTCCCGCGCACGAACAGCCTGCCCTTGACTGAATTCCAAAAAGGTCGCTTAAAAGCCTTGTCACTAACCTCGGATGCAAGTATTTATCAAGATGCTTTATATTGAAGGATACTATCCCGATCCTTTTATGCGGATCCTTATTCCCGATGATCTCGATCTTATCGCTGTTCGTAAAATGATCGAAAAAAAGTTTTTTATTTCTATCCTCGAGTTTTTTGATATTTTTGATGCCTGCCTTGTTCTTCAGCTCTAAAGCAAAGGCTGTTTTTATTGTCTGAAGAATCGGAGGGGTACCTGCCTTTTCTCTTGTTTCAATATCTTTGGAATAATCCTGACCCTTAAAACCGACGAAGTCAACGGTTCCGCCGCCTGCGGTCGTAGGGGGAAGATCTGAACGATACAGTTTTTTATTGAATATAAGCACTCCGGAGCTTCCCGGACCTCCGAGAAATTTGTGCGGCGAGAAGAATATCGCATCGAAATAACTGATTTCGTCTTTCATCATATTTATCTCGGCGTAGGGTGCGATCGCGGCAAAATCGTAAAAAATGTATGCGCCGTGAGCGTGAGCTATTCTCGCCAGCTCAAAGATATCGGTAAGAATTCCCGTAATATTTGAGCCTGCAGAGAAAGAACAGTATTTCACCTTATCTGTATATTTGTCCTTTTTAAGCTCCCTGATCAACATCTCTTTGTCGATTTCGCCTTCATCGTTCATATCTATGACGACTATATCGGCAAAAGCCTCACGCCACATCAGTTCATTCGTGTGGTGTTCGTACGGCCCGATGAAAACCACCGGCCTGTCGATCTTTATTTTCTCAAGGATACTGCAGTCCTGACATCCCAGACTCTTTATTGATGAAAATATCCTGTCTTTAGTGTGAGGAGGTATGTATATCCCTAAAATTTCCTGAAGCCTTTTTAGAGCGCCTGTTGAACCGGAACCCGCTGAAATTATTTTATAATCGTCTCCTGCGTTAACAAGTTCTTTTATTTTTTTTTCTGCACCGTGAAGCAATTCGGTAAGATACTCTCCTGAGTAATCGTCTGTGGTATGCGTATTGGCATAAGACTTTTCTATGTTAAGAAGTTTTTCTTCAATGAATTTCAGGTTTCTGCCTGAAGCTGTATAATCCGCATAAAAAAGATTTCTTCTGCCAAACGGAGTCTCAAATACAGAATCGTTCCCGACTATCTGATCTTTGATATAATCAACGCTGATCTTCTTCATTCTTCTGTGTTCCCTTTCTTTTTTATATTAAGCTGCAAATATAAATAATAATAGCCCTGATATCTATACAAAATATTAGAATTTTATTCAGTAGTTTTTTTAGTCGCTTCTATCTTCATTACGCATTTTTCGCAGTCAAAATCAAGCAGGTATTTTTCCCCGTTTAGAACCATGTATAAAGGTTCATTCAGCTTTTTTGAACCGCCGTACTTCCGGCAGGCGCCGAGATGATATTTCAGACAGTGTTTTGAAATCATAAGGACCCTCATATTTTCCTTATCTGAAGTTTCAAAAGACCTTTCAACCCTTTCTGCCCCTGATTCAACATAAAATTCTTCAGCAAGTTTATTGGAGACATTGTACGAAGGATCAATATTCTTTACCCGGAGTTCAGCTTTTTTTTGAGAAATTCTCTTTAATCTCCGAGGGTAGTTTTTCATTCTTTCTTTCATCACAGTTTCCAGAATTTCCCTTCTCCAGCTGTTCATAACGGAAACAGTTATAAAATATTCCTGTCCCGATCCTATTCTGACTATTTGGGGATAAAAGACCGTTCCTCCTGTTTTCGAGAATTGTTTCTTCATGTTTTCTTGAGATGTTTCAGGATCGTTCGATTTAACTCTATCATGCCAGAACTTCAGTTCAGCAGAATTCCCGTCTTCGTCTGATGCCTGTACGCTGAAAACACCTTCTTTTTCACTGACCTCGATCGTAACTCCAACACGCCTGTCCGAACCTGATAAAACTGCTTTTTCAAATGAGGGATTTTCGTTCCTGAATATTTCGGTCCCTTCCGACGGCGGTAATTTTCTGAACGGGAATATCTTTTCTCCGTCAACTTTATTGAT
This sequence comes from Candidatus Delongbacteria bacterium, assembly GCA_028702975.1. GTDB lineage: Bacteria > UBA4055 > UBA4055 > UBA4055 > UBA4055 > UBA4055. The sequence continues at coordinate 610 of JAQVNT010000067.1, read as the reverse complement.
GTTGACCCCATCGGCTGATCCGTCATTTCCGACCCAGCATATTCCATCCCCATTCTTGAGATCATGAGTGTTGTAAAGTGTGAAATAATTTCTATCTATATCCAATACCTTACCAATAAATTCTCCCAGTGAACCCTGACCTTTCTCTGAAATCACTGATTCTTTTCTTCCAAAATAAAAATACCGGGTAAAGTCCCTGTTGAAAGATTTGCGGAGATCGGGTTCGTATTCCAGCATGACCCTGCCCGAGGATGATCTTCTGTAAACTCCTCGGCTTTCATTTACTATGTTGTCAAGTTCTTTTGAATATTTTGCCGTGACATTGCCGACATAAGAAGCGTCTTTCAGCCTTCCTTCGATCTTGAAAGAAGTAACTCCGGCATCGATTAATTGGTGCAGATGACCCGACATGCATAGGTCTTTTGTCGAAAGCAGATGTTTATCTTTTATGATCAATTTCCCGTCCGCATCAGCAAGATCGAAAGGAAGCCTGCAGACCTGCATGCACTTCCCCCTGTTCGCGCTCCTGCCCGAGAGATATTGCGAGAAATAGCATCTTCCGGAGTATGAAACGCACAATGCGCCGTGTATAAAAGCCTCGAGCTCGATG
>JAQVNT010000066.1 GCA_028702975.1 Candidatus Delongbacteria bacterium | reverse complement strand
CTCGGGAAATACACAATTATCTCCCTGAGTAACCAGTGGAACTCCTCTGGCTCCGAACCATTGTGTTGCATCTTTATTGCTGAAAGTATAGAACATTTTTTTTAAACTCTTTCCGCCTCTCGGATACGCTTCGCACAACTCATCAATCGAGCTGCATCCGTTGGTGACATTGCACCTGCCTCCGCCCGATATCTTGACCTTTGACAGAAGTTTGTCCGATCTTTCAAGTATTGTGACTTCCGAATTCGGAAAGTTTTCTTTCGCTGCTATAGCCGAAAAAAATCCTGCTGCCCCTCCGCCTATTATTGCGATCTTCATTCTGCTTTATAATCCTTTAATCATTGCTATGGAATACTATTTCGGCGTCATGTAACCTTTTATATCTTTTAATTTCCAATCTATATTTTCTTGCCTTGAATATCAGAATATTTATTGCTTCCCATAAAAACACCCAACCTCCGATGTTGAAACCTTCAACGATTATTTTAAAAAAATAGTTATGCTCAGGAAAAGACGATATGAAAAAAGAGGTAAACAGAGAGCCTAACGAAATCACAAAGAAAAGAGCTGCTTCTCTGTACAATCTTGATAATTCACGCATTATGTACAAAGTATTAAAATTATAGAATGTACTTATCCCGGCTTTTATTCTTTCTTCCTTTTTTTCATCTTTTATATTCTCCGGAATAAGAAAATGAAGCTCAATATTATATTTTATCGGAATATCCAGTGAGCTGTCTTCCATGTAACTGATAAAATCCTGATCAAGATCCCTCCTTTTTAAGGGTGAAGGGTCAAGTTCATTAAATATGTCGGTATAATGATTAAGCCTGATTTCAAAAATATATGAATTCGTTTCAGGATTCAGTTTATAAACTTCGTTTAATAATTTTTTTACACTCGGCATTAATTTCCTTATTTTTACTACTAATCGTTCCTGAATACCCATTTGATTATGGTACCGATCTTAGGAGCTTTTCCTGACGATAGTATTCCTATCCTGAAGATCCTTGCCGATGCCCATACCGAGAATAAAGTGAAAAGTATTACTCCGAAAAGTCCCGTCCATGGCTGCCATGCCGGAATATGATAAGGAGTGCTCTGCCTTAAAAGCATGAGCATCGGGGTCAACGGCGGGATCAGCGAGGTTATGACGGAAAAGTTGCTCAAAGGCTCTCTTACGATCAAAAACCATATCATCATCGGAACTATCATTGGAATCATGCCCGGGAACGCCAGACTTTGAGCTTCCTTGGCGGTACTGCAGGTCGAACCGAGCGCAGCCATTATCGCTCCCATCATGGTGATAAGCAGCGTAGCGTATGCAAAGAACCACGGTATGAGTTCCAGAGGGATCAGATCGCTTCTGCCCATATATCTCAGAGCGATAACTCCGCCTCCGACATAGACGAGCGCCGCCGAGAGCGAAGCTCCAACCCCGCCCATGATCTTGCCCATCATGAAATCAAAAGTTGAGCAGGAACCGAGTATGACTTCAGATATTTTCTGGCTCTTTTCCTCCATCGTAGAGTTCAAAAGCGGCTGGGCTCCCAGAATAGAAAGGATGAACATTATCATCATCATCGCCATGGGGGCAAGAATAGCCTCTCCCTCGCTGCTCTCCCTCGCTTCGATATACTCTCCAGTCTGCGGATCGACGGAATATAGTCCCATTCCGTTCACCGATACCCAGCGCATCAGTTCTGTGACCTGAGCGGGATCGATACCGGCTTCCTTCATCCTCATCTGCCTGATCTCATTATTAAGCGGATTGCCAAGCCACCTCCTGATGTCATCCAGAGCTGCTCCTTCAGCGTAATATCTGATCACGCTGCTGAAATCGCCTTCGTCCGCAGAAACGACGGGATGAAGCACGTTCTTACCTATCTCCACGAACGAGAAAATATGTTTTTTCCAGACTTTCTCCGACAGTTCATATCTCTGTTTGTCAGGCTCTGAATCATCCGGTTCGACAATGTTGAAAATATATTTCGGCCTTACTTTCTTAAGTTCGCCATCATCCTTTTTTTCATACACTTCATTCTTATTCCGCTCCCCGGCTATAGCTACCAGGCGCTCAGCCACAACTCCGGATCTGTCGATTATCGTAATGTTTTTATCGTTAGTGTCAACATTGTCCTCGAAAAGTTTCATTATAATAATACCCGCGAACATCATGACAGGCACAAGTATCATCGAAACGAGGAAGGTTTTTGTTTTTACCGTCGCTTTGTATTCACGGGCTGTAATCGTCATTATTTTATCCAACATTTTTCACCTCCCCTCCGTCTTCCGCGACCGGCTTTGCGATACGGACGAAAATATCATGCAGCGACGGCTTCGATATCTCGAATTTCGTTACTGAAGTCTTTGATACCAGCGATCTCAATACATCCTGCGGGTCGCAGGTTTTTTCTATTCTTATCTCCTGAACATGGCCGTAGTCGTTTATGTTCTCAATTCCTTTGACCTCATTTCTGACATCGTTGAGTACAGCTGCGCCGCCCTCGGACATAATTTTGATAATATCCGTTCCGTAGATGTCCTTTATCGAATCGAGCGTACCGTCCAGTACTTTTTTACCTTTATAGATCATAAACACATAATCGCACATCTTTTCCGCGATGTCCATATCGTGAGTGCTGAATATTACGGTCTTTCCGATCTTCTTGAGATCCAGTACGGCATCCTTCATGGCATCCCTGTTAACCGGATCGAGTCCAGAAAAAGGCTCGTCTAAGATTACAAGTTCAGGATTTGAGATCACTGATGCTATGAACTGTATCTTCTGACCCATACCTTTGCTGAGCGTCTCTATCTTTTCATCTCTCCAGTCGTAAAGGTCAAGCTTTTTGAGCCATTTGTCAGCTTCGGTATTTATGTTCTTACCGTTCTTGAGCCTTCCGAAAAAATTGAGAATTTCTTTTACTTTCATGCTCTTGTACAGACCGCGCTCTTCAGGCAGATAACCGATCCTGTCCTTAAAAGTCTGATTGTACTTTTCACCGAAAATATTTATTTCTCCCGTATCCTGATAGATAATGTTCATAAGCATTCGTAAAGTAGTAGTCTTTCCTGATCCGTTAGGACCTATAAAGCCGTAAATGCTTCCTTTCGGCACATTCAGCGTAAGATCGTTAACGGCGGTAAAATCCCCGAATTTCTTTGTCACGTTCCTAATCTCTATCGTATTTTCCATATCACCTCTTTAAATGATTATATTAAAACAAATATAACCTTTATCCAAGTTCTTTGTCAAATCTTTACTAATTAAAAAAGGCCTCTTTAATGAGACCTTTTTTCATTGAGGAGAGAGTATTTAGTATTCATTCAGTTTGTGTCTGAATTTTGACAGCGAGTTTCTGAATTTGAAGGTGAAGTTTAATGTCTCTATGGCTTTTTTATCTTCAACTGTCATCAGTTTTTCTAATTTATCTATCTTCATTTTGTGCTCCTTTTTTTATGTTTATTTCAATTACACAGGTAATATAACTAATGGTTCTGAGCCGTCAAAGGCAAGTCCGACGAAATGCAGAAACGGTGGTGTGAGATGCTACTTAAACAGCTCTGTCGAAATATATTTTTCACCTCCATCGGGAAAGATCACTACAATAACGCCCGTCCTTATCTCTTTAGCCACTTCAAGAGCCGCATACATAGCCGCACCGCTGCTCATTCCGACGAATATTCCCTCCCTGACAGCTAACTTTTTCGTCATTTTGAAAGCTGACTCTGACCCGACCATTACAGTTTTATCTATAAGTGAAGGGTCGTAGATCGACGGAACGATCGCCTCTTCCATGTTCTTAAGTCCTTGTATATAATGACCTTTAACGGGATGAGCGCACACGATCTTAATGTTCGGATCATTTTCCTTTAAAGCTTTTCCGACACCCATGATAGTTCCTGAAGTGCCGATCGCGGAAACGAAATGATCTATCCTGCCGTTCGTCTGTTTCCAGATCTCCTCGCCCGTCGTTTTATAGTGAGCGATCCTGTTGTACCTGTTAGAAAACTGATCAGGCATAAAGTACTTCTCAGGATGCTTCTTTACCAGCTCCCTCGCTCTAATGATCGCACCGTCTGTACCAAGCTCTGCGTCTGTAAGAGTTACTTTTGCGCCGAAAGACCTGATCATCCGGACTCGCTCGTATGACACTGCCCTGCTCATGACTATCTCTATTTTGTAACCTTTCACCGCTCCGATCATAGCCAGAGCAATTCCTGTATTCCCCGATGTCGGTTCTATTATCGTCTTATCCTTTTTTAAAAGACCTTCTGCTTCCGCCTGCTCTATCATTTTAAGAGCGATCCTATCTTTTGTGCTGCCTGAAGGATTTTGAGATTCAAGCTTGGCGTATATCTTTACTCTTCTGTTCGGGTTGATCCCCCTGATCTGCACGAGCGGAGTATTTCCGATTGTCTGCAGTATGTTCTGATATATCATAATGAATTGTCCTCAATTTTAATTTGATGTTTTAGATCCTGTATGTAGGTTTAGGGTGAACTTATGGTTCAAAGGTTAACTTTTAACAAAAAATGTTGATGTCGAAGAAAGGGTACTTTTTATATATGTCGGGAAACAGCTGCAAATCTCTTTTACCTTATTTTTTTGCCACTTTACACCAGGCGCACCAAATTTAATGAATTATATTTTCTTTATCAAGTTGTTATAATAAAAAAAGGGACTTTTTATGGTCCCTTTTTCGCTGAGGAGTGAGTGTATGAGGAGTATCTTAGAAATTGTGTCTGAATTTTGATATTGTGTTCCTGAATCTGAAGGTGAAGTTTAGTGCCTCTACGGCTTTTTTATCTTCTACTGTCATCTGGGTTTTATCTATCTTCATTTTGTGCTCCTTTTTTTATCTTTTTATTTCAATTACACAGGTAATTTAACACGATAACGGGGAGAATCAAACGGAACTCCGACGAAATGCAGAAACGGGGGTGTGAAAGGTAGTAAAGATGCTATATGGCGAAAAGGGCAGCTTGAGAATTTACAGAATTATCACCTTATCCGTTACTTTTTCTCTGAAATAACGGTCGTGCGAAACAACGATAAGAGTTCCATGATAATCCGATATGGCATTTTCAAGTGCTTCTCTCGATTCTATTTCAAGATGATTTGTCGGTTCATCAAGAATTAAAACAGATGGCTCTGTCATCAGTATTTTAGCCAAAGCAGTTTTGCTTCTTTCACCTATGCTCAAACCGGCAATCTTCCTGAATACCATATCTTTTTCAATCTTTAAACACCCGAGAAGCGTTCTTGCTTTGGTCTGCAGGAGATTGTCTCCCTGCGTGACCTCCTCTAATATCGTTTTGTCAAAGTCAAGATTTTCAAATTCCTGAGCGTAATAACCTATCTTCACCGACGGTGACCATTTTACCGTTCCCTTCTCCGGTCCTAAATTGCCTGTCAGTATCTTCAAAAGTGTGCTCTTGCCGCTTCCGTTCTTCCCTCTGACAGCGAATCTGTCTCCTTTATACAGCTCAAAAGAAAGCCCTTCAATGAGATACTCATCCGAAAATCGAAAAGAGAGATCTTCGACCCTCAGAATAACATTACCGCCGGAACTCTCACCGTCAATCGAAAATGAGCGCTTTTTCTCGATGAACGGCTTTTCAGACTCCGCTTTTACGATCAGTCTTCCCATCCGGTCTTCAATGTTTTTAGCCTTTTGCATAGCATATTTCGCAAAGTTCGTGATGGAATTATATGTTTTAGCATTTCCTTCAGTTCCGGTACTCGCCTGATGTGTTTCAGCCCACTGCTTACGGTTCGTAAAAGCCTGTTTAAGCTGCTTGACTTTTCTGTTCGCGGTCTTCTGCTTTTCGATCTTATAATTCAGCTCCCTTTCCTGTTCCTGTCTATAAAACGAATAATTTCCGCTGTATTCTTTTAATCCGTCCCTGCCAAGTTCCCATATCTTTTTTGTGCAGCTGTCAAGAAATCTGCGGTCATGACTGACTACTATGTAAGGTATTTTTAAATTGATCAGATAATTTTCAAGCCAGACCAGAGAATCCTCGTCAATATGATTCGTAGGTTCATCTAAGATCAGAAGATCAGGTTCGTTTATCAGCAGTGAGGCTAATGCAAGTTTAGTCTTTTCTCCGCCGCTTAAAGAGGAGACAAGTCTTTCAAGATCATCTTCACAGAACCCGAACTTTCCGGCGATCTTCGAAATATCAGCCTCGAAACTGAAACCGTCAAATTTTGTGTAGTCTCCCCAGAGCAAAGCGATCTTTTCGTCATCAGCATAATCATCTTCACTTTCTGACAGCTTTTTCCGCAATTCCGCAAGCTCAGGTCTCGTATTAAAGTAATAATCTATCATCTTAAGATTATTACTCAGATCAAGTTCCTGCGGAAGATAAGCTATATTGTCAGCATTATTCCGGTATAAATTACCCTCAAAGTTCAGTTTCCCGAGCAGGATCTTCAGCAGAGTCGTTTTTCCGCATCCGTTACTCCCGATCAGCCCGATCTTGCTGTCCTTATCAATTGTAAAGCTGATATTTTTCAATATCTCATTTTCAGCTTCTTCGTATTTAAAACTTATATTCTGTCCTTGTATATAAAGCATAGTTTCCTCCGTCCTTTTTCATTTCCTGTAAACAATATCGGATTTAAGTTCGGAATAATCAGGAAACGAATTGACGATCGTCAATTTACCTGTGCGGAACAAAAGAATGTGAAAACTTTAAGGTGCTGCGATTCTAAAATACCGTCAGGAATCCTAATTACCCATTGAATATATATTGATCATGACGACTCCTGCGGTTTAGTTAATGTTCAAGTGCGGAAGTAATTTAAGGAAATAATTTATAAAATACAAGGGGGATCTGAGATTCTATTCATGTCTCAATTTACCTATCCCTTTCAGGCAAAACATTAAAATACTCGATCCATTTTTTTATAAATGCGATTCTGCTGTTAAAGAAATTATCCTGTAAGTATTCGGCACCCCAATCGTCAGAGCAGTAGGCATGTACTCCCAATAGCCAGATATGTCTTATGGGTACAAACACGAAAGCGGCTTTGATTTCTTCTTTGGTCAAAGCTTTGACTTCGGAGTATCCTTTCAGGAATGAATTCCATAATCGGGTTCTTTTGGCTTTATCTTTTTGTTCAAAGCCCTGAAACACCCACAATGACCATAGAAAAACGGAGATGTCATAAGCTCTCCAGCCGTAACCGAAGCAGTCAAAATCAAATACTGAGGGATTATCATTTTCGTCAAGAAAGATATTCCCGCTGTGAAAATCGCCGTGAATTATTCCGAAATAAGTTTTGTCTTTGGTCAGCAGTTTATCAATTTTGCGGCTCAATTTTTCCGAAATATTTTCTAGGTACTCATAATTTTGAATATTTTTTGAGAAGAAAGGCTTCAAATCCTTTAAAGGTTCGGTAAGTAAATGATCGAGATCAATATGGAATCTGTCTAATTTTTTGCTTTTATCCGCTTCAAGATGAATTTTTGCCAGAGTTTTACCGTAATTATAACTTTTTTTAGCGTCAAATACATATTTCGATCTGTCCGCCCCTACCGCGGAATTGAACAATACAGCATATCTCTTACCTTCAGGCGCATTCACTTCCGTATAATATTCCCCGTTATTTTTTATAACGGGAGCAGCTACAGATATCTGATCGTTCTTCTCAAGCTGGTTTAACAGCTTAATTTCTGAAATAATGTCATTTCTGCTTCGCCAGTTGTATCTGTAAACTCTAAGATAGTATGTGTTTTTATCGTTATGGATCTTATATGTATCATTCAGCCCATGTCTGATAAATCTGCAGGTGTGATCTTGTTCAATATCATACTGAGAAAGGATTTTATCTTTGATCGCTTCGCATGATAAGATCGTTTTCTGAACAGGAAAAAATTCTGACATTGCCGGCTCCGGTTATTTTATTTCGAGAATTATAATCTAATTTATGTTTTTTGTCAAGCTCACGACTCGTAACCTGATAAGCACAAAATAAAAAAGGTCTCATTTCTGAGACCTTTTCGTTGAGGAGTGAGTGTTGAGGAGTATGAGTTAATATTCCGTTTGAAAAATAAAATATTAATGTCGTTTCTCAAAGCCTTGTCCGACGAAATGCATTATTTACGGGATGAAATGCACCA
>JAQVNT010000065.1 GCA_028702975.1 Candidatus Delongbacteria bacterium | reverse complement strand
GGCTTCTTTTCTATTCCATATAAGGGTGTCCGTGTAGAGCACATAGCCTTTTTCCGAACTGAATACAACATTGTCCCAGGCTGAGAATAGCTCCGTCAGGTCGTTTATATTGCCCCTCTCGCTTACTAGTCTGCCTGATCTTAATCCGTTCTTATAAAAATCTATCCTGAGTCCCGAATCAATTCTGTTCTCCGAATATCTCGAATTAGCCACATTATCCCTTTCTACATAGCCCCCGAAGAACTTGGCCTTCAGCTCGTTTTCGTTCGTGATGTTAACCTCCATGTTCCAGATCATGTTGTCTGAGACCGGACCGGTATTTTGAGAAACGGTCTTTTCGACCGGATTTTTTTTTGAGCATCCCGTCAAAGAAGCAAGCAGTACTATTAAAAATGCTTCAGCCCAGATATTTTTTTTGAGCAGCTTCAAATTTATTATCTCTTTTCAGTATAAATTCTATAAATTCTCTCACAGAACCCTTCCCGGCCTCTGCTTTACTAACGAAATCGACCCTCTCTTTTATCTCCGGACTCGCATCGGAAGGCGATCCTTTCAGTCCCGCAAATTTCATTGCGGACCAGTCAAACCAGTCATCGCCAAAATAGGCTATCTCGTCGTCATCGAGAGAATATTTGTTTTTGAGTTCCATGTAAGCTTCAGATTTGTCAACATGACCCGTATAAACATCCTCAACGCCCAGAACCTCGGCTCTTTTTTTGACGATCTCTCCAAATCCTCCAGAAATGATCGCGACTCTTATTCCCGTCTCCGGACAGATGTGCTTTATGAAAAACCCGTCCTTTGCGCAGAAAGCCTTTATCAGCTCTCCGTTCAAACCGTAATAAATAATACCGTCAGTCATAGCTCCGTCAACATCGAGGATGACCATTTTTATATCTTTCTTCATTGTTTAGAATTTTATCCTGTTGATTTTCTTTGTTTTATTTACAAGCTCTTCTGCCTGATCCAGATCTATCATTGATTTTGAGTCTGACATTGCCAGAGAAGGATCGGTATGCGTTTCTGCAAAGATCCCGTCAATGCTTCCTGTAGCGGCAGCTGCGCAAGCCATAGCTATGGCGTATTCAGGCTGTCCGCCTGATGTATTTCCTTCAGCGGCCGGTCTCTGGAGGGAATGGGTAACATCATATATTACGGGGTATCCGGTTTTTTTCATTTCCATAAAATTCCTGAAATCAACGACGAGGTTATTATAACCGAATGTAGTTCCCCTTTCCGTGAGAAGAATTCTGACATTCCCGGCTGCAACTGATTTTGCCGCCGCAAGTTTCATTTCCTGCGCAGATGCGAACTGCCCCTTTTTTATGTTTATAATTTTACCTGTTTTTGCCGCCGCAAGTATAAGATCGGTCTGCCTGCACAAAAAGGCCGGTATCTGAATAATGTCAGCTGTCATGCCTGCCACTTCTGCTTCAGCCGGAGTATGAACATCCGTAAGTATGGGAAAACCGAATTCCGTTCTTACCCTTTTCAAGATTTTTAATCCCTTTACGATCCCCGGTCCGGTAAAAGATTCGATGCTCGACCTGTTGGCTTTTGTGTATGAGGACTTAAAAACAACATCAGCTTTTAGTTCCGTAGCTATTTTATACAGCCTCTCAGCTATTTCCATAACTGTATCTTCGCTCTCGATCACGCACGGCCCCATAATATAAAAAAGTTTTCCCGACTGAGCCGTCACTCTTTTAAGTACCTTATCCGTATCTATTTTTTTCAGCTTCATAGATTCTCTGCACCCTAAGATTATTAAAGCTCTTGAAAGATAACATTATTACCTGCAAATAACAATCAAAATCTGAACAGTGAAACAGTCAGGCAGTCATGAATAAATCCGCAAATAAATTTCTTGACTTAAAGAATTTTTAAACATAATTTCTCAACAAATAATAAAACAAGCAAAAGGGGTTGAAAATGTCTATAAAAGTTGCGATAAACGGTTTCGGAAGGATCGGCAGAGTGGTATTCAGGATTATTCACGAAAGAGAAGGGATCGAAGTCGTAGGGATCAATGACCTGACGAACGCATCGACCCTTGCCCACCTGTTGAAATATGATTCCGTACACGGAAAATTCAAAGGAGATGTTAAGGCTGAAGGAGATATGCTGATAGTTGACGGCAGGGCTATAAGGATCCATTCTGAAAGAGACCCTGAAGCGTTGCCGTGGGCAGAACTGGGAGCGGATTATGTGATAGAGGCAACAGGCGTTTTCCGAAACAGAGAAAAAATGGGCAAACACATTAAAGCGGGCGCTAAAAAGGTCATTCTTACAGTCCCGGCCGATAAAGCCGACGATGTCGATGCGACCGTAGTTCTGGGAGTGAACGATCATGTTCTGACCAAGGATATGCAGTTCGTTTCGAACGCATCATGTACTACCAACTGTCTTGCGCCTGTCGCAAAAGTCCTGAACGACAAATTCGGGATCGTCCGTGGACTGATGAACACGATACACTCTTACACGAATGACCAGATCATTCTTGACGCGCCCCATAAAGACCTGCGCAGAGCACGCTCTGCCGCGGTATCGATCATCCCGACCAGCACCGGCGCAGCTAAGGCCGTCGGTCTCGTGGTTCCGGAACTCAAAGGCAAACTCGACGGATTCGCAATGCGCGTCCCCACGCCCGACGGATCGGTTGTCGATCTGACCTGCGAGTTGTCTCGCAGTGTATCCGTTGAAGAAATAAACGCAGCCGTAAAAGAAGCTTCAGAAGGTGCAATGAAGGGTATTATAGAATACTGCACAGATCCTATTGTGAGCGTGGATATCGTAGGCAACCCGCATTCGTCGATCTTCGACGCCGGACTGACAAAGGTTCTCGGGGGTAATTTCATCAAGATAGTCTCATGGTACGACAACGAATTCGGCTATTCGAACAGGGTGGTCGATCTTCTGGAAAAAGTAGCAAAACTATAAATATAGTGTTTTGTATTTCAGGGCAGGCATAAGCTCTGCCCTTTTTTGTTTATTATAGGATACTGACTCCATTATGAAAAAATTCGTTCTTTATTCCTGCGCCGTTCTGCCGATGGTATTCTGGGCACTGACATTTATCTGGTATAAGATAGTTCTGGATATAATAGACCCCGTCTCTGTGATATTTTTCAGGCTCGTAATAGCTTCACTCCTGCTTATATTCTTCACTAAATACATTTTCAGATCAAAAGAAAAACTGGCCGGCAAAGATTTCCTTAAACTCTTCGTACTTGCTTTCTTCGAACCTTTCATATACTTTCTCGGCGAATCCTACGGAATGCTTTATGTGTCACCTACCATCGCTTCGGTTATAATATCTCTTATACCCGTAATGACACCTGTTTTTGCTTTTAAGATCCTTAACGAGAAATTGAACATTTTTAACATCGCCGGACTCATTCTGTCATTCTTCGGCGTCATACTTATACTGGTCAATCCGAGCGCGGGATCAGATTTTACGATTAAGGGAGTCGTCTTACTCTGCGTTGCAGTTATGGGCGCGGTCGGCTACGGTATATCTGTAAAAAAACTCTCAGCGGACTATTCTTCCTTGACTATCACCAAATATCAGAGCATCTTCGGAACATTCCTTTTCCTTCCGCTATTTCTGTTCATCGATTATTCCGGACTTGCAGGAAAGATCGTGATCTCAGTTGAGAATAACTCATTTTCTACACTTATAGTCACTTTGATCTCGATGTCGCTGTTCGCTTCAGTACTTTCTTTTGTGCTTATTATAAAACCTATCAGAGAACTCGGCATCTCAAAAACAAATGTATTCACAAATCTTATACCTGTTTTCACGGCAGTCCTTTCATATTTCATTTTAAGTGAACAGTTCGATGCGAGGAAGATCACCGGCATAGCTGTTGTGCTTTCCGGAATTGTCATGTCACAGCTTAAGGGAGTTTTTAGAAAAAAAACTTTCCAGATAATGTGATTTCGCTGCGTCAAATATTTATTTCGTCCGAACATATCGATGTTTCGTCATATTTTTGATGATAAAAGGTTAATTTTTCATTATAATACAAACGGATTAAATGGAAAAAGAAGAAAATGAGATCTGCAAACAAAATATCCTCATGCGAAAAACGGTCTGAAAACTGTGATTATCTCAATCTGGGGAAATTATTCGTACACCGTAAAGATTTCATGCAGCCTGAAAGTTTAGACCAAAGCTGCGGATCGCCGACGGAAATGATGTCTCAAAGAAGTATCTGCACAAAGCTGTTCAAAAGCCTGCTTTCTCTCGTTTTAATAATATTCTTGTCGTCGTGCGGAATTGAGGATCCGAAAGTAAAAGTACCTGTCATAACGAACCGCAATTTTGCAGAACCTTCAGAAATTAAATTAAAGGAAATATTCAGGATAGACAGCAGTCAGGTGACTCACCCCATAGATATTAAGTTCGACAAAAATGACGATCTTTTTGTTGTCCAATATGATTCTGAATTCATTAATAAATTCGACAGAAAAGGAAATTTCATCGACAGGCTGAATTTTGAGAAACCTGTTTATTTCTTTACCGTTCTGGGAGACACCGCGATCATAAGACTGTCAAGAGACAACACTATTAAAAAAGCTGACATGTCAGGTAAAATAATTTCTGAATATGATCTTCCGCAGCATATCCCGGTCGAACTTACACCGCTTTCAAATGACCAATACATAGGACTTTTCAGAAAAAGCCTTACGGACAAAAGCGAACTTTTTACTGAATTCAGCCTGAAGACCGTTGATAAGAAGCTGAACGAGATAAAAGTGATAAGCAGTATTTTTGATTCTTACTTTTCAGGAAATATCGATTTTGAGATACCTGTTTTCCCATATGCCGTTGACAGTAAAAGCAACACGGTTTATGTAGGTTACAGTTCCGATCAGGTCTATAAGATATACGCATTCGATACGGATATGAAATTGAAATTCATAATTAATAACGAACTCCCTCCCGTCAGAATGTCTGAAAAAGAAGCCGATTACCGAAAAGAAACAGCAAAAAGATTTAAACTCCCGTTTTATTTCCCCAATGAATACAAGACATTCATAGAATTAATGCAGACTGACGATATTGGGAATCTCTGGGTAAGAAGAGCTTCGAACACTGATCTTTACGGCCTGAATTTTGCCATATATGACATTTTCGGAAGTGACGGAAAATACAGATCGACAAAAAAGATCGGCGACACTCACAGAATTGGCGTTGAGATCATAAAAAATGATGTACTTTATATTATAAGACCTTTCGGATCAAGTATATCCGCATATGAGTTTACTCCGGAGGCTGAAAATGAATAAAATGCTGGCGGTTCTCATACTGATCCCGTTGTTTTTTGTCTCTGCCCAGAACAAGTATAAGTTCCCTTACAAAATAAACTTTATTGATCAGGCTGCGGAGTTTTCAGAAGGAACTGAAAAAGCTGACGCTTTCATAAATCTCGCAGGCTATCACATAGACCATTATAATGATATTAAAACAGGCCTGAAATTTCTTCTCCGGGCAAGAGACATTTCGATCGAACTTGATTATTCGAAAGGACTGATAAGATCATATGAAATTCTGGGAGATATCTATTTCGTATCGGGTAACTATTCTGAAGCTCTGGATTACTACACAAAGAAAGCTGATATTTTAAAAAAAGAGGACCGGCAGGAAGAACTGGCGTCGAATTACCTGAAGATGTCAGATGTGTGCCTGAACTCGAAGAATTTTGACAGATCGCTCGAATACGCTACCGAAGCCGCCAGAATAGCTGATGTGACCGGTAACGAACATATACTCTCCAGAGCATATTATTTTATGGCTATAGGCGTAAGAGGAAAGTTCGACTACTCGAAAGCCCTTGAATACACATACAGATCGCTGGAACTCTCTGAAAAAAGCGATAACAATTATTTTGCCGGCAACTGCTACAACGCGATCGGCGACCTTAACGAAATGATGGGTAATTTCCAGACAGCTTTCGAAAACTACAAAAAGGCTGAAAAAATATACGAGGAGCACAATGTCCATTCCGGTCTCTCGATCGTTTATTTCAATCTCGCGTCAATGCACAAAGTCTTCGGTGACTATTCTAAGGCTCTTGACTATCTGAACAAAAGTCTCGAGATATCTGTGGAGACCAAGAATGACGATATGATCCGCGAGAATTATATGGGGCTGTACGGGCTTTATAATCTGCTCAAGGATTTCAAGAACGCCAATAATTATTATATGCTTTTGAACTCATTTACGACACAGAACGATTCACTTAACGCTCCCATATCCAAAATTGAGATCGATTACGAAATATCCAAGAACGAAATGGATAAGGAACTTCTTAATCTGAAACTTGAGCAAGAAAGAAACAAGAAATATATTTACGGTGCTGTTTTCTTCGTTATTTTCTCAATTACCTACTTTTTTTTCTACAGGAAACTTAAACAGAAAAAGATCAATGAGCTCCGCCTTGAGGAGAGAAGGGTAAGAGCGGAACTTTCATCTTTGCAGTTCAACATAAACCCTCACTTTCTGTTCAATTCAATAAGCTCAATCTCAGAACTTATAAATCTTGATCCCTCATCGGCTAAGAAAATGCTTCAGAATATCTCGGGACTTTTGCGATATACTTTGAGAACTTCAAAAAACGAGTTCGTTAAGCTTGAAGAAGAGATAATGATGATAAGAAAATATCTTGAGATCGAGAAGATCAGGTTCGGCAGAAGACTCGAATATCAGATCGATATACCTGAAACATTATCTAATATGCTTATACCTCCCCTTCTGATCCAGCCGCTGGTTGAGAACAGCATAAAACACGGTCTCTCTAACAAACTCGAAGGCGGTATGATAAATATTTCTGCCTATGAAAATATTCCCGGAAGAGTGACTATCACCGTTGAGGATAACGGCGAAGCAAAGGAAGGATCAGAAAAACCCGAAGGTAACGGCATAGGGCTTTCAAGCGTAAAAGAAAGGCTGCGTCTCGTTTATAACAGCGACCACAATTTCAAGATCGAGAAAGAGAACGGCTTCAAGGTAATAATAAGTATCCCGAAAAAAATATAGGAAGGTATTATGTTTTATAAAACTATCATAGTTGAGGATGAAGAACTCACAAGGAACGGTCTGAAAAAGAAACTTGAGCACTTTGACGAGATAGATGTTATTGATGAAGCCGAGAACGGGATCGAGGCTGTAGCAAAGATAAACGAACAGAAACCCGACCTGATATTTTTAGATATTCAGATGCCCGGAATGAACGGGTTCGAGGTGCTTCAGAACCTTGACTATATGCCGATCGTTATTTTTACGACCGCTTTTGACGAATATGCTCTTAAGGCATTCGAGACAAATTCAATAGATTACCTTCTCAAACCTATCGAGGAAGAGAGACTGGCTAAGTCTATTGAAAAGCTTAACAAATTCGCTTCCGGCGACAATAAAAAAGTGGAATTCGATTCAAACATCTCGGCACTTCTTAACGAGATCAGGAATAAACAGGAAAAGCTTTCAAGGATCCATATAAAGATCGGTGACGAGATAATTTTCGTCAATACAAGCGACATTTACTTTTTTAAAGCTGACAATAAATACACCTCCATCTGCACTTTCGACAACGAATACATCATTAACGACACTCTTGCTTCGCTTGAGGAAAAACTGCCGCAGAACTTCATAAGGATACACAGAGGATTTATTATCAATTCTGACCATTTGAACAAACTGAAAAAGTGGTTCGGCGGAAAATACGTCGCTGTAATGAAGGACAAAAATAAAACCGAGATCCCCGTCAGCAGAAATTCTAAGGACAAGCTCTTTCCTGAATAAAGATCAGGCTTTTTTCATGCTCAGGCCGACACGGCCTTTATCTTTATCGACTGACACTACTGTTACATCAACGACATCACCGACTTTGACGATATCGAGAGGATTTTTGACGAACCTGTCCGCCATTTGAGACACATGTACAAGCGCGTCCTGCTTTATACCAATATCAACGAATGCGCCGAAATCCACGATATTCCTGACAGTTCCTTTTAGCTTCATTCCTATGCTTAGATCTTCTGCCTTGAGAATATCACTGCGCAGGATCGGCTTTGACATTTCTTCTCTCGGATCGCGCCCGGGTTTCTGAAGGTTCTCCAGAATATCGGTCAGTGTCGGGAGTCCTACGCCTATTTTAT
>JAQVNT010000064.1 GCA_028702975.1 Candidatus Delongbacteria bacterium | reverse complement strand
CCTCGAGGGCTCTTAATGTGTTCACGTCGATGTCGTTCGTAGGCTCGTCGAGAAGTATCACATTGCCGCCTTCCTTCAAAGTTATGGCAAGATGCAGCCTGTTCCTCTCCCCGCCCGAGATCATGTATATTTTCTTCTGCTGATCCGTACCCGAGAAATTGAATCTGCTTATATAGGCTCTGGCGTTTATTTCAGTGCCGTTTATGTTCAGGACTTCATGCCCCTGACTGACGACTTCGTAGATGGACTTTTCCGGAAGCAGGTCTTTGTGGGACTGATCCACATAGGCGATCTTGACGGTCTCGCCGATCGTGATCGTGCCTTCGTCGGGCTTCTCTTCACCCATGATCATCCTGAAAAGCGTGGACTTACCAACACCGTTCGGTCCGATGATGCCGACGATCGCGTTCTTCGGGATGTTCATATCGAGCCCGTCGATGAGAAGTTTGTCCCCGAAACCTTTTTTGATCCCTTTTATCTCTATGACCTGATCCCCGAGGCGCGGTCCCGGCGGGATGAAAAGCTCGAGCTTAGCTTCTTTCTCTTTAGTCTCCACGCTGCTTAGCGCGTCATAGGCGTTCAGCCTCGCCTTACCTTTGGCCTGACGGGCTTTGGGGCTCATTCTTGACCATTCGAGCTCGCGCTTCAATATCTTCTGGCGCTTGGACTCCTGCTTTTCCTCGTTCGCGAGTCTGGCGGACTTCTGCTCCAGCCAAGAACTGTAGTTGCCCTTCCACGGTATGCCGTCTCCCCTGTCGAGCTCCAATATCCAGCCCGCCACGTTGTCCAGAAAATATCTGTCGTGCGTGACGGCGATGACGGTGCCGGGATAATTGTGTAAGAACTGCTCCAGCCAGTACACGCTTTCAGCGTCGAGGTGGTTGGTGGGCTCGTCTAAAAGAAGAATATCAGGTTTGCTGAGAAGCAGACGGCACAGAGCCACCCTCCTCCTCTCTCCGCCTGAAAGGACCTTCACCGGCATATCGTCCGGCGGGCAGCGCAGGGAGTCCATCGCGACCTCGAGAGTGTGGTCAAGATCCCATGCGTCAAGGTGGTCCATTTTCTCCATGAGTTCGCCCTGCAGTTCGATCGCCTTGTTCATCTCGTCGTCCGAAAGGTTCTCGCCGAGCTTTGCGCTCACTTCGTCGAATGCGTTCACCACATCAACAATGTGCTGCAAGCCCTCCTGAACGACCTCCTTGACGGTCTTGGTCTCGTCGAGCTGCGGATCCTGATGAAGATAGCCTATCTTGTAGTCCTTGTCGAAAGTCACCTTGCCGTCGAATTCCTTATCGACACCGGCGATGATCTTCAACAAGCTCGATTTACCCGCTCCGTTCAGGCCCAGCACGCCGATCTTTGCCCCGTAGTAGAACGAAAGCCAGATGTTGTTGAGCACTTTTTTCTGCGGAGGGTATATCTTGCTCACGCCCTCCATCGAAAATATTATTTTGTTGTCAGCCATTTTATATCCTTAAATGTTTATTTCATAAAATATGCGAAAATGCCCGCAAAGACGAGCGCAGGCAGAAGATTGAGTATCTTCAGTTTCTTGATCTCAAGTATCGTGATGCCGAGGCCGATGAGCATGAGCCCGCCTACAGCCGAGACCTCGTTTATGATAGGCTCCGTCAGGTATCCCTGAACAAGCCCGGCGAGCAGCGTCAGGCCGCCCTGGTAGAAAAAAAGCGGTACGGCCGAGAACAGCACGCCTATACCGAGGCTCGAAGCAAGCGCAACGGCGCCGAAACCGTCAAGGAATGATTTTGCCAGAAGAAGCGTAGGTTCGCCGCCGAGCCCTTCCTCGATCGATCCTAAGATGGTCATCGAGCCCATGCAGAAAAGCATGAAAGCGGTCACAAAACCTTCGGTGAACTTGTCGTTCTTCGAGCCGACCTTTCTCTTACCCCATTCGCTGACCTTCTCCATTCTCACCTCCAGGTTTAAAAGCTCCCCGAATATCGCGCCGAGTACTATCGAAAATACCATGACAAGAACATTCCCCGTTTTCGCGGCCATCGTAAAGCCTATGTAGAGCGTGAACAAGCCGATCCCCTGAAATGTGGTCTTGGTTATCCTTTCAGGCATCCTCGAATGGATCAGCACCCCTATCAGCGCTCCGCCGACAACGGTTCCCGTATTGACTATCGTTCCGAGCATTTATTTCGACCCCTGATAATTCTGAACTGAAAAATAAAGAATTTTTCCGCTTTTATCTATCATATTTTTCGATATATTACCGTTAATAATTCACGGACGGACGGATGAAAAGCAAAACGCTCATAAGATCAGCTTCAAATAAATTTTCCGGTTTCAAAGGTTCCGGCAATGTTTTTGTAGGGTTCGACGGCTTTATCGACAACATTTTAAGGCCGGTGCTCGAAAGAAAAGACAGTAAGAGTTTTACGCCTATAACAGACATAGTTACTTTTGCGAATAGGATAAGAAGCGGTTCCGGAAAAAGCATTAACATCGAGATCGTGAAAGAAAGATCTTCTTTGGGCGGGAACGGACCCATAATGGCCAATTCTCTGATAGAGCTGGGTAACAAAATAAGCATAGCCGGATCTTTCGGCAAAGACAGGATACTTCCGATATTCAAACCTTTTACCCGTAAGTGCAAAAAAGCGGTAAGCATAGGCGATCCGGGCATAACCGACGCTTTCGAATTCAACGACGGGAAGGTCATGTTCAATCACCCTCAGAGCGTTCTTGACATAAGCTGGGGAACGATCATCGATAAGATCGGGCTTGATACTTTATCGGACATGATAGAAAAGAACAGTTATTTCGCTTTCGTCAACTGGACGATGATACCGGGGATGAACGAAATATTCTCGAACCTGACGACGCTCATTAAAGAGGCGGGCGGAGAAAGAAAGACCGTTTATATCGACCTTACCGACCCGAGGAAAAGGTCGCGCTCAGACCTGAAGGAATGCACGGAAAGACTGCTCGGAATGAACGAATACGCCGATGTGATCCTGGGTCTGAATGAGTCCGAGGCGCAGCAGGTGGCAGGCGTGGCAGGAGCCGGCACGGAATATCACGATATTAAGGAGCTCGCGGCAAATATCAGGCTGCATCTGCCCCTTTTCGCGATAGTGATACACAGTATCAAACAGGCCTCGGTCTGCGCGAAACAGGGCTCGTTCATTTTTAGCGGCCCTTACACGCCGGAGCCTAAACTTTCGACGGGCGCCGGTGACATATTCAACGCAGGTTTTTTCGCGGGATTTATAGCGGGACTCACTCTGGAAGAGTGCCTTGTGACGGGAACGATGAACTCCGGATATTATGTCAGGAACGCAAAACCCGCTGACAAGCGGGCTTTACTGGATTTTATGAGAAGCTTCATTTGATCTTGTGGGGATAACTGGACTTGAACCAGTGATCTCTAGCTTGTCGAGCTAGCGCTTTAAACCAACTAAGCCATACCCCCAGCGAACGGCAATTTTAAGAAATTTCAATTAAAAAGTCAATACTTTATTTGATCTGTCCGAACATTCTTTTTATTGTATCCTGCCAGCTCCTGCGGAGTTCTTCAGGTTCGATTATCTCTGCCCTGTCGCCGAAACTTAAAACTTTCGAAATCAGCTCGAACGAAGTATTAGACGGATAAGGCAGCGTATACTGGCAGTAATTTCCCCTTTCTTCGTCCCTTCCGGTCTCGGTTATCTGCCCGTCGTACCAGAGAAGCTCTTTCATCCTGACCGCCAGATTTTCATAGAACCTTATTACCGCGGTCTTTGTGTTCGTACTGGCTATGATCCCGAATGAATCTTTATACTCGGGTATGACATATTCTTCGCCCGTAAAATCCTTGCCTGTGAGATGAATGTTCCCTTCTATCATGGAGAGGTTGTAAGTCCTTACTTTTTTGAGATGGTCGGGTCTTAAACTTTCGGCTATAAAACCCATGAAATACCACTTCCCTTCGTAATGAATTATCCTGATGGGCTCGACATGGACTTCTGTTCCGTTGTATATGAATTTAACTAAAAGCCGTTTCTTCATCGAATCGAGAAGTACGCACAGCATACGGTTGAACTTGATCTTCTGGCCTGATTTGAAATGCTCCGAGATGTGATATTCGATGCAGTCTGATAGTTCGAGGCTGCTTTGCGACATATTGAGCTTCATCGCGTCTTCCATCATCCTGAGTATGAGCCCGTAATCGGCGGTATTCTCACCGCTGTCGTTTTGCGCGACATTGACAGGCGGAAAATAGTATTCGGATCTTATCATGCTTTTTACGAAGCTGTAAAAAAGAAGCATTTCGTTCGAATCTGTCCTGCCGTATTTGGCTTCGGAATAAACATCCAGAAAATCTTCGGCGTTCTCAATATCCCTCCGTCTCGCGGCAGCTTCGTATCTCTTGTTCTTCATGCTGTAAATTATATCCACGCCGAAATGGTCCCTGATGTCCGAGACCGACCTCTTGACCGTACTTTCGCTTATCTCGGTGCCTGTCGTCTCCCTGACATGATCAATGACTTCCTGCCTGGAGAAATGACCTTTCCTGTTCAGTTCGCTTATCATGAAGCCTATTCTTGAAACATTGTTCTTTTCCGTCATTTTCCGTCCCTGATCAGCAGTGATCTTATTACGAGTCTGACGAACCTGTATGTGTCGCGGAAGACACTGATCGAACTGTGCGCTCCCTCGTAGAGGGCCGATATCGGCAGGCTGTCGATCTTCAGGCCTTTTCTGCCTGCCTTGATGAGCAGCTCGGACTCCATCTCGAAACGGTCGCAGGTGAGAACGAGATCTTTCACGGCTGCGGTTCTTATCAGCCTGTAACCTGACTGGCTGTCAGGTATCTTCTGCTTTGCCAGAAGCGAGACTATGTACGATGTCGTCCGGTTGGAGAACACGCGCTCCACAGGCATCGTCGTCGTATCTCCGAGCCTGTTGCCCACTATGATGTCCGCGCCGGTCTCTTCGTATCTGTTTATAAAATCAGGAATGTACCGCACATCGTGCTGGAGGTCGGAGTCGAGCGTGATGAAAAACTCGACATCATTTTCAGCCATGTACTTAAAGCCTTTTCTGAGCGAATAGCCTTTGCCCCGGTTCTTTTTGTTCGAGAGTACCGTCACTCCCCTTTCTTCGCATATCTTCAGAGTATCGTCCGTCGAGCCGTCATTAACCACGACCGCCTTGTCGAGAAGCCTCATCTTGTAGAGCCTGTCGAACAGGTCGTCAATGTAGCGCGCGGAGTTGTACGCCGGTATCAGTATCCTGTAATTTTTATTTTCCATAGCTTGAAAGTTATGAATTTTAAGAGAATAATCAAGGTAAAAATTAAAGAATAACTAAAACGCGTTCTCGATATGCGTAACAGAACTGTCAGCGATGTCAGCTTTGGCTATTTTTATGCCGATGACATCAAAGCGGCAGTCAATATCGTCGATGTGCTTCTGGAGCATGTAGATCTGAGCGAGTTTTCGGATCTTCTGCTGTTTTTTGTGATTGACGAGAAGGAGCGGCTCGCCGAACTCCTCGGTCTTGTAGGTCTTGACCTCGACGAAGATTAGAACTCCGTCCTTTTTAGCAATTATATCTATCTCGCCGAAAGTGGAATATCTGAAATTTCTGTCGATTATCCTGTAGCCGTTGTCTTCGAGGAACTGAGAGGCGATCGATTCGCCTCTGTCCCCCGTCTTTTTATTGTCTGACTTTGAAGTAGTCATCAGTTCAGTTTCTTGCCTAAAGGAAGTTCTTTATCAATTTCGACTATCTTAAGTTCCTTGCCTGCTTTGACGGAAAGCAGCATACCCTGACTTTCTGTTCCCATTAGCATAGCCGGCTTAAGGTTTGACGCGACAAGCACATGTTTTCCGACGGTATCTTCCGGTTTATAGAATTTAGCTATGCCCGAAATGATCTGCCTTACATCACTGCTGCCGAGGTCTATCTGAAGCTTTAAGAGCTTGTCGCTGCCTTCCACATTTTCGCAGGAAAGAATTTTTCCCGTCTTGATCTCGACCTTCGCGAAGTCGGCTATATCAATGCCTGTTTCAGCCGTTGGAGCCTTGCTTTCAGGTTTCTTTTGTTCTTTTGCCTCGACCTCTATCTTGGGGAACAGCGAAACAGCCTTGTTTATCTCTCTGCCGACAGTAAGTTTGCCGAACTCCAGCTCAGGCTCGATCTCGCCCTTGAAGATGTCCTTGAGCTCCTCGAACTTCTTCGGGATGACCGGCGAGAGCAGCAGGCTCGTGAGCCGTACCGCTTCGAGGGCATTGTACAGCACGGAACCGCAAAGTTCCTTATCGGTTTTCAAGAGCTGCCACGGCGCGCAGTCCTCCATATACTTGTTGGTGTTCCTTATCATCTTCATAATATCGTCAAGCGCGCGGTTCAGATCGAAATCGTAAACGAGCTGTTCAATGCCCGAGAGCAGGTTCTTAAACTCGTTTATGAACGGGTCGCAGAATTCCGTCTTCTTTGAAGGCGCAGGTATCTTTCCGTCAAAATTTTTCACGATCATGTGGCTGGCGCGGTTAAGCAGGTTCCCGAAATCGTTCGCAAGCTCCACATTGTGTCTCTTAAGGAAAGAATCAATCGAAAACACACCGTCGTGACCGAGAGACATATCCCGCAGAACGAAGAACCTGAACGACGAAGAACCGTATTTGTCGATTATCTCGTTCGGGTCTATCACATTGCCTAAGGACTTGCTCATCTTTTTCCCGCCTTCTCCCATCCACCAGCCGTGAATGAGGATGTTTTTAGGTAGAGATAACCCCATCGCAAGAAGCATTGTCGGCCAGTATATCGTGTGGTGAAGAAGAATATCTTTTGCCATCAAATGCGTGGTAGTAGGCCAGTATTCATTGAACTTTTTTTCATCCTCCATGTAGCCGATACCGTTAATGTAGTTCGTAAGCGCATCGAACCAGACATAAGTGACAAAATCCTTATCGAAAGGAATTTCTATTCCCCAAGGCATCTTTTCCTTTTTCCTCGATATGCACAGCGGCCTCAGTCCCTGCTTGAGAATGCCGAGAACTTCGTTCTTTCTGAATTTCGGATATATAAAATCATCGTGCTCAAGAAGGAACTTTTCATACTGACCGGCATATTTGGCCATGTCGAAGAAATAATTCTGCTCTTTGATCAGAGTTGTCGGCCTTCCGCACTCCGGGCAGTTCCCTTCAACAAGATCCTTTTCGGTAAAGAATGTTTCGCACGGCGTGCAGTAATTGCCTTCGTAGTCGTCCTTATAAATGTCGCCTTTATCGTAAAGATTCTGGAGTATGGCCTGAACTTTCTTTTCGTGGGATCCCGAAGTGGTCCTGAAAAAAATATCGTGCTCAACATCGCATTTCTTAAAAAGGTCTTCAAAAGCGGGGATAAGGCTGTCGCAATAAGCCTGCGGGGTCATATTTTTTTCTACTGCCGCCTCATAAACCTTCTGTCCGTGCTCGTCAACTCCCGTGATCATGACAGCATCGTACCCGTAAAGCTTATAATATCTTTTAAAAGCGTCGCACAAAATTGTAGTGTATGCGTGGCCCAGGTGGGGTTTACCGTTAACATAATAGATCGGGGTCGTTAAAAATTTTTTCTTCATTTCATCCTCATTCTCGTTATTAAAAAACTGCATAAAGCTAAAGAACCGTAATTATTTTGTCAAGATTTTTCCCTGTTCGTCCTGCCGGACATATAGAACAGTATTCCGCCTGCTATAAAGAAGAACGATACCGACATTATTCCGCCTCTTGAAGCAGCGTCAGAAGAAAATCCCGAACTCCTGAGAAGAAGTCCCGTTACAGCTATGAAGAGCGGCCCTAAGATCACTGCGAATTTCCCTATCATGTTGTACAGTCCGAAGAACTCGCCCTCCCTGTTTTCGGGAATTATGGAAGCGAAATATGATCTTGACAGAGCCTGTATCCCGCCCTGAACCAGCCCGACGGTCACCGCGAGAGCATAAAAATGGGTCTCGTTCTTCATGAACGCGCCGAACACCGATACGCAAAGATATACGGCGATCGTAAAATAAATGCCCTTCCTCGCCCCTTTTTCGCCTTTGAAAAGCATTCCAGTGAGGAGCGCCGACGGAAATCCCACGAACTGAGTGATTAGAAGCGCGGTTATCAGGCTGTTCTTATCAAAGCCTATCGAAATGCCGAAATCCATGGCCATTCTGATTATAGTGTCCACTCCGTCGATATAGAGCCAGTAAGCCA